>CALWSC010000048.1 GCA_944384105.1 uncultured Lachnospiraceae bacterium
CACGGCGGTCAAAAATTAAAGCCGTCTGATTGGCGGCCTGCGGTTTTCTAATCTTTTTATTTCCCTTTTGTGTATAAATACATGAAGCGGTGGCCTCATCTAAAACTACAATGTCGGAATTTTGGAACCATATTCTCGATAAGGCAAGACGCTGTTTTTCGCCGCCGGAAAGAGAAGAGGCCTTTTCGCCAATTGGAGTATCTGCACCGTTAGGCAGAGATTGAATCAGTGAAGTCAGCTGCACCTTATCAAGTGCCATGAACAGATCCCTCATCGGCACATCCCGGTCAAATGCCATGTTTTCTTTTAATGTTCCGTCAAAAACCGGAGCATCCTGTGATAAATAGGTGATTCGGCTGTACAGAGCATTTAATGCAATCTGTGACAAAGGATGCCCGTCTAAAATAATCTGTCCGTTCTCGTATTTCAGCAGACCGACCAACAGCTTAATTAATGTTGATTTCCCAGAACCGGATTCTCCGACAAAAGCAATCTTTTCACCCTTACGGATTAGGAGATTAACGTGATTCAGCACTTGTCGCTCTCCATAAGAAAACGACAGATCCCTCACACATATTTCTCCCGAAAAACTTTTCGGGCGGATTCCGCATTCAAGTTGATCATCATCTTTCAGATTTAGAAAATCTTCAAACCTCCTATAAGCTGTTTTATCCAATTTATATTGAACATAAAGCACATTGAAAATCGCGATGGGTGTATACGCATTATCAATCAAAGTAATCAGCGTAACAACAGAACCAATTGACAAACTTTGTACTTGTCGCGCATAGAACAAAATTCCAATATCCAGGCATGCCGCTAACAATGCAAATATTGTGAAAAAGGCTTCGTGGATCATGGTCATCTTTGTTTTGGAAGCAACGATATCCTTTCTGGCGGCAGCAGCTTTCTTCGCTTCATGTGGAAACTGACGCGCCATACGAAACACAAGCATTTCCGTAAACCCACGCACTAAAAAGCGATTTAACGCTTCTTCATTGTTCAGTATCTTTTCCTTTATTTGATACAGGAACTTCAACAGCAAGTTGGTAACAATAAAAACGATAACGTAGCCAACCAAAAGGATCAAAGTAGTCCGCCGATCAATCCTGCAGATAAAATATATGCTGAAGAGTATCGTTGGAAGCAATTCACGAATGATTCGGAACCAAAAATCAAATACAACGCCCTTTCCGGCATTTGCGCCATTTTCGATTCTCTGTATCAATTTACCTGTTCCTATTCGCTGGTATTCCTGATAATCGATTCTGCTGATTTTCTGCAAAGCCAACAGTTTAAAATCAAGAAAGATACCGTGTTCCAATTTTTTGCCCGGATATTCTTCTGCGTAGTATAAATGTCATAAAGGACACACCTCCCTCAAAGTGTATAATTTTTATTCAGAAGGCTTTGTACTTATATCTTAATACGCTATTGTTGATTGTCAATAGCTTTTTCAGGTTTAAAATACAATCAAGAATAAAATCTTATTTTTTGCTAAAGTGCAGGTAATTCCCTGCTTCCGTTTTTTCAACAATGAGAAGTTTCTTGCTATTTGTGTGACAATATGTATAATGGAGATAGAAATCACAACAGGAGGGGACCTATATGAACTTTGTCATCGAACATTTATCAAAACATTTCGAAAAAAAGGAAGTCCTGCGGGATATCAGTTTTACTTTTGAGAGCGGGAAAATCTACGGGCTTCTGGGCAGAAACGGAGCAGGCAAGACGACGCTGTTCAACTGCCTGAACCGGGATATCAAGACGGACGGAGGCGAATTCTGGCTTGAGGAGGATGGTATCCGTCGGGAAGTTGCGGCGGAAGATATCGGATATGTATTATCGACTCCTACGGTTCCGGAATTTCTCACCGGAAGGGAGTTTCTGAAGTTCTTTCTGGATATCAATGAGAAGAGTATCCAAAGCCAGAAAACGATCGACGAATATTTCGATGACGTGAGTATTGCGGCGGAGGATCGGGATAAGCTGCTCAAGGACTATTCCCACGGCATGAAGAATAAAATGCAGATGCTGATCAATATGATCGCGCGCCCGGCGGTGCTTCTGCTGGACGAGCCGCTGACATCCCTGGACGTCGTGGTGGCAGAGGAGATGAAGCAGCTTCTGCGTTCGCTGAAGCAGGAAAGGATCACCATATTCTCCACGCATATTATGGATCTGGCGCTGGATTTGTGCGATGAGATTGTGCTGCTCAGCCACGGAGAGCTGGAGCGCGTGGACAAGTCGAATCTGGATAACCGTGAATTTAAAGAAAAGATTATTGCGGCGCTGAGGGAGGAAGATCATGAATAAGACGCTTCGGATATCATTTTCCCTGAAGAACACCTACCGGGTCAATACGATCCTGTATTCACTCAAGCAGATACCTCTGATCAGGCGGCTGCTTCCGCAGGCGCTCTACAGCGTGCGCGGGCTGAAGATTTTCGCGAATATCCTTTCAGGAATCTGGGAAGTGGTCTCAGTGTTTCTGGGAAAGTTCCTGTACCTGATACTGATGGTTGTCGGCATCGGATCGCTGTATAAGGGCGTGCCTGCCGGACAGGTATATCTGCATATCCTGCTGCTCTTAACGGCGATCGGTTCGTTCATGAATACGCATATGTTCAATCCCACACGGGATAAATACTACGCCATGATTCTGATGCGGATGAACGCGAGAGCGTATACGCTGGTCAACTATTTTTACGCGATTTTAAAAGTAATCGCAGGATTTCTTCCTTTTACAATCCTGTTTGGACTGGATGCGGGAGTTCCGCTCTGGATATGCATATTGCTGCCGTTTTCGATTGCCGGCGCCAAGATGGCGGTGGCCGCTTACACCCTGTGGGAATACGAGAACCGGAAAAAGGTCTACAATGAGAACAGGATGCAGAAGTATGTCTGGCTGTGCGTGGGAGTCCTGCTGACAGCCGCCTACGGTCTGCCAGCGGCAAAGGTCACGATTCCGCAGCCTGCCGCGGAAGTACTGCTGATCCTCTTTGCCGCAGCAGGCGCGGCAGGGATGAGAAAAATACTGACCTTTAGGAAATACCGGCAGATCAATCAGGAGATGCTGGCCGATATGACGAATCAGATGGACAGCGCGGCACAGGTTGTGCAGCAGCAGAGTCAGAAGTCTATCAGCACAGACACCGGGATTACGAGTAATAAGAAGGGATTTGAATATCTCAATGAGCTGTTTGTCAAGCGGCACAGAAAGATTCTCTGGAAATCATCCAGACGGCTTGCGGCAATCGGTCTCATTGTGTTTGCCGGCATGCTGCTCGCGTGCGGGTTCAGCTCTGCTTTCAAAACGAGGACGAATGAGGTTTTGATGGTCTTTCTGCCGTACTTTGTTTTTATTATGTACGCGATTAACCGGGGAAATGATTTTACAAGGGCGCTGTTTATGAACTGTGATCACAGCCTGCTGACGTATTCCTTCTACAAGCGTCCGGGCATGGTGCTGCAGCTTTTCCGGATTCGTTTGAGGGAGATTATAAAAGTCAATCTGCTCCCGGCGCTTGTCATCGGAACAGGGCTCTGTGCGCTTCTGTATGCGTCGGGCGGAACGGATCACCCGATCGATTACGCGGTGCTTTTTGTATCGATCCTGTGTATGAGTATATTTTTCTCTATCCACTATCTGACGGTTTACTACCTGCTGCAGCCGTACAATGCGGGGACTGAGATCAAGAGCGGAACGTATCAGGCGGTAATGACGATTACGTATTTTGTATGCTTCTTTTTCATGCGGGTGCGTCTGCCTATACTGGTGTTTGGGCTTGGCTGCATTGCCTTCTGTGTATTGTATTCGATTGCGGCATGTATTCTGATTTATAAATTTGCTCCCAGAACCTTTAGGCTTCGGACCTGAAGCTTCTCATTCAGAATACTGCCGGGTTTTTCGTTCCGTCTTCCATTATACTGGAAGAATTCTTAACGGACAAGTATGATTTGAAAGAATCAGAGAAGTCATCCCGCCGCTTATAGAAATGGTGGATTTCCTGCTCACGGTGTGTTTTAAAACGGATTGTAAGAAAATGGAAAAGCTCTGTATGGATTATCCATCTGTTCTATCTATGGAATTATATAGGATATAACTATTTGCTATGTATGTAACCCGGATGTATACTGATGCTGTAAATATTGCAGCACACCATTCAGGGGAGAGTTGATTATGAAGAAAAAAACAGCCGCCGCGCTCGTCGTGATTGCAGCTCTGGGGATCGCGGCGTCAGGATGCAGCGGGAATACAAGGCAGGGCGCAGAGCCGGCTCAAAACGAGACCGGCAGAGAGGAGAATACGGAAATGAATATGAAGGTACAGGTTGGAAGCAGCACGTTCACGGCTGCGCTGGAAGATAATGAAGCGGCGGCTGCGCTCGTTGAAATGATGCGCAGAGAACCGGTTACGATTGAGATGCGTGATTATTCCGGATTTGAGAAGGTAGGTTCCCTGGGAACGAGCCTTCCGTCCGACAACACACAGACCACAACTCATGCGGGAGATATCGTGCTGTATCAGGGAAATCAGGTCGTTATCTTCTACGGCTCCAATTCCTGGAGCTATACGAGGCTCGGAAGAATCGATGATCTTTCCGGCTGGGAAGAAGCACTGGGAAGCGGCGATGTGACGGTTACATTTTCTGTGGAGGAGTAAGTGATGGAGGAAAAGATGACACTGCAGGAGTTTCTGGATTATTTAAACAGCGGGAAGACGGTGACCGCCGGTTCGGTGCAGCATCAGTATATGTGCAGGCTGTCCGATGAGGCACAGCGGCTGACTGCGGAACTGAACTGTGCTTACCGTACTCCGGAGGAAATCCGCGAAATTTTTACCAGGCTGACCGGAAAGAAAGTGGATGAGAGCTTTCGCATCTTTCCGCCGTTTTACACAGACTGCGGAAAGAATATAACGGTTGGAAAGAATGTATTTTTTAACAGCGGATGCAAGGTACAGGATCAGGGAGGGATTGTGATCGGAGATGGAACGCTGATCGGACACAATGTGGTGCTGGCAACGCTCAACCATCATCTGGAGGCCGAACGGCGCGGAGATATCCTTCCGCAGCCGATTCACATTGGCAGAAATGTCTGGATCGGTTCCAACGCCACGATCCTGCCGGGCGTTACGATTGGAGACGGAGCGGTTATAGCCGCCGGAGCAGTCGTGGCGAAGGATGTTCCGGCAGATACTATCGTGGGAGGCGTTCCGGCAAAAGTAATCCGTTCCATACAGGAATCGCAATGACCCGTTGACTTTAAAACGCAGTGGTTGTATGCTGAAAGGGAGTACATCTATTTGCGCACAGGAGAATGTGATCATGGAAAGAAAAGAACTGGACAGGAACGGATTTTTGAGAGAATATAACATTTCGGATGAGGACTTTGCAGCAGCAAAGCTTCCCTGGGAGGAACTGGAGGCAATTTATGAGCATTATGCCTCTATCCGTGAGAAGCTGACAGATATCGGAAAGGACTTCGTGGACGCCTATCTGTATGACATTGAACGCGCCGGCATACATTCTTATCGCTACCGAACTAAGGAGCCCGGTCATCTTCTGGAAAAAATTCTGAGAAAGCGCAGGGAGGACTTTGCAAAGTTTGCCTTCCTGAACCGGGAAAATTACCACAAATATATCACGGATCTGATCGGTATCCGCGTATTCTTTCTTTATCGGGAGGACTGGATACATTTTCACAGATATATTACCGGAGTATTTGAAAACAATCCGGATATCTATGTGACAGACCGCATCCGTGATTTTGACGAGGACGAGAAGCATTATTATATCGCTGAGCGCCCCAAGGTTTACAAGCGCGCGGGAGACAGCAGAATATACGATGAGCGGCTTATTGATATCAAGTCCGACGGGATTTACCGCTCGCTGCACTATATTGTGAAATTCAAGGGATACTACGTGGAAATCCAGGGCAGAACGCTGTTTGAGGAAGGATGGAGTGAAATCGATCACGATATTGTTTACCCGTACTTTAAAAATGACGAGATGCTGAAAGATTTTTCCACGCTGCTGAACCGCCTGTCGGGTATGGCAGACGAGATGAGCTCCTATTTCCGGAGAATGCGCAGTACCAAAGAGGAGTGGGAGAGCGCGCTCCGGAATATGAAGGAGCTGACGGAGGCATGTGAAGAAAAGCTCGGACGGAACAGACGCTAGATATTCAGGCGCCTGAGTGCCGGATGAATCTCCATCCCTCGAAAATATGGCGGGCGCATGGGTTCCGGTCTGGGAATGAATCCGGGGAGAAGGAGCTTCCGAAGAAGATTTTTCTTCAGCTCTCTGCCGATAAAGACGCTCCTGGAATCCATGTCTTCGGAGCAGCCGGTAATAAAGTACCGCTCGCCCACCACATCGAATCTCAGGCGGCATGCATCCGTACGGATGACGCCCTTGGCGCGGCAGACCTCGCCGTATTTGCCCCGGATCAGATCCTCCAGAAAGGCGATCAGATGGCTGCCTGCGGGCAGGGCAGTGCCTGACAGACCGAGATGATCGAGATCCGCGGATTCTTTGTGAGGAGGAGGAAGAAGCGTTCCTCCGAAATCTTTGCGGAGCAGAAGCTCCCACCAGTCCGGATCCTGAAGAGTATAGTGATCTGTGAGGATTTCAGCAGTACTGTTTAATTCTCTGAGGCGGCTGACAAACGAAGCCGCATCCCCGGGGGAAGTCCATGGCCTTTTGGAGATTACGATTGTTCCGGCACAGCGGATCTGATCTGCGAAAATATCTCCGTACTCTGCCAGGCAGCGGCTGAAGGCATACGCATCCACCACAGTTACCGGACTTAACAGGGAGATACGTTCATAGGCGATCTGCTGTATATTGCGGATAACATTTGACAGGACGCCGACTCCGGTTGGTTCTACAATCAGATAGTCGGGATCCAGAGTGTTGGCGATCGTGAGCACAGAGGATGCAAAATCTGTTTTGGTGGAACAGCAGATACATCCCTCGGTCAGCTCCCAGATATTGAGCTGATCCTGGCTGAGCAGTCCGCCGTCGATCGGGACTTCCCCGTATTCATTTTCCATCACTGCAAAATCCCGGTTGGCTTTTTTTGCCATTTCTTTGATAAATGTCGTTTTGCCCGCGCCCAGAAAGCCGGATACAATCAAGATTTTCATAACAACCTCCCAAAAAACTATGTACAGGCCGCCTCATTCACTGTCGGATGAGGCGGCCTGTCCGTTATACCGCTCAGTCTTCGATCTTCACTACAGGTTTGATCAGATCTCTCGGCTTGTCGCGCATCATGAACAGAGCTTCTTCCAGATGCTCCCATCCCTCGAAGATGTGTGAGCAGAGCGGATGCACGTCCAGACGTCCGGCAGAGACGAGCGCTCCCAGCTTCTCCATGCGAAGCCTTCCGCCCGGCATAAGACCGCCGTTGATCTGCTTGTGCCCCATGCCTACGCCCCATTCCACACGGGGGATATTGACATATGTGCCGCTTCCGAGGTAATTAACATTTCCAATCTTTCCGCCGGGCTTCAGGCACTTGATCGCAGACTCGAAGGTCTCGCATCCGCCGCCTGCCACAACGACCTTGTCAACACCCTTGCCGTCGGTCATGGCCAGAACCTGATCTTCGATAGGTCCGTCCTTGTAGCTGACAAAATCCGAAGCTCCGTAGCCCTTTGCAGCCTCCACGCATACAGGCCTTGTGCCGACCGCTATGATCCTGGAGGCTCCGCGCATAGCTGCTCCCGCGACGGACATCAGCCCGACAGGTCCGATGCCGATGACAAGTACAGTGTCTCCAAACTGAACATCAGCCAGCTCCACGCCGTGGAAGCCGGTGGGAACCATATCAGAGAGCATGCACGCGTCCACAGGGGAAATATTGGACGGAAGATGCGCCAGATTGCCGTCAGCGTCATTTACGTGGAAATACTCAGAAAAAACGCCGCCTTTAAAGTTGGAAAATTTCCAGCCTGCCAGCATACCGCCGGAATGCATGGAATAGCCTGCCTGGGCTTCCAGAGAATTCCAGTCAGGTGTGATGGCGGGAACCAATACCCTGTCGCCGGGCTTAAAATCCTTTACCAGGGAGCCGACTTCTACAACCTCAGCACAGCATTCATGACCAAGGATCATATTGTGACGCTCACCGATAGCGCCTTCCCATAATGTGTGGACATCAGATGTGCAGATCGCGACTGCCAGCGGTTTGCAGATGGCATCCATGGGTCCGCATGAGGGGCGGTCCTTTTCGATCCATCCGGATTCACCGATCTTCAGCATTGCATAACCTTTCATAGCTGTTACTACCTCCTTATAGATTCATAAAAATTTGATGGTTCAATTTTGATGTTAACATAAAACATGGGATAATACAATTAAAATTCTGATAAAATTGGATAAAAGCAAAAAAATCTCTGCAAATCCGCTGCGCAGAGCGGAAAGAAATGACGGATTTCTTAAGATTCGTCTTTTCTAGTCGAAATTTGTTGAAATTCTTTTTGCAATGTGATAAATTATCCATCAAAAGGATGAGGGAAATTTTGGAAAAACAAAACTGTTGGAGGAGAGCCTGATGGTAAGGGAATATCTGGAACAGAACGTATACGAAGCTCTGCAGGAGAGACTGATGTTTATTTTTGAGGAGTTTGACAACATCTATATTTCTTTTTCGGGAGGAAAGGACAGCGGTCTGCTGCTGAATCTGGTGCTTGATTTTCGGAAGAAATATTACCCTGGCAAGAAGCTCGGCGTATTTCATCAGGATTTTGAGGCGCAGTATACGGTGACGACAGAATACATAGAACGGACCTTTGAGAGGATACAGGATGTGGTGGAGCCGTACTGGGTCTGTCTGCCCATGGCGACCAGGACGGCGCTGAGCAGCTATGAGATGTACTGGTATCCCTGGGACGATACGAAGCAGGAGCTCTGGGTGCGGGAGATGCCGAAGAAGGAGTATGTCATAAATTTGGAGAATAATCCGATCACGACTTACCGCTACCGCATGCACCAGGAGGATCTGGCTAAGCAGTTCGGAAGATGGTACCGCAAATCGCATAAGAACAGAAAGACCGTTTGCTTCATGAGCTTGGAAGATCCGATGCATGGATCTCCAGGCATCTGGGCATGGACAGGGACGAGATTCTGCGCCTGAAGCAGATCACTGGTCTCGCGGCACTCTTTAAGGATGTGAAATTCGGGAAAGCGTGGCAGCCCGCAGAGGAAATTGACGGGGATAAGAAATAAGAGATGCAAAAAAGCACCGGATGCAGAAGCAATCCATCTGCAGCCCGGTGCTTTTAAAATACTTTAGATCTCAGCCAGCTTCAGCAGCTCCGGAACCTTGGACTCCCAGCCAAGAGCCATGATATGCACACCCTGGCAGTACGGCTTGCATTCTTTGATAATGCGTGCCGCAATTTCCACGCCGGTGATTCCGGCTTTGGTCTTTTCTTTGTCTTTTTTGAGCTCCTCGATCATTTCCTCAGGTACATGAACGCCGGCTACATTATTATTCATAAATCTGGCCATGCCCACAGATTTCGGAATAATAATGCCGACCTGAACCGGCTTTCCGAACTGTTTTGCCTTCTCCATGAATTTGATAAATTTCTCAGGCTCAAAGACAGCCTGCGTCTGGAAATAATCTGCTCCGGCACGAACCTTGCGCTCCATCTTTGCGAGCTGTGCGTCTACAGAGTCGCTGCACGGGGATACAACGGCACCTTTAGCGAAAGACGGCGGTTCGCCGATCAACGGATTTCCTCCGAGATCCACACCCTCCTCAAGCTTCTTCACCGTATGAATCAGAGAAACGGAATCCAGGTCAAAAACAGGCTTTGCCTGCGGATGGTCACCCATTTTGGTGTGGTCACCGGTCAGAAGCAGCAGGTTCTCAATGCCGAACATTGCAGCGCTTAACAGATCAGACTGCAGCGCGATGCGGTTCCTGTCACGGCAGGTAAGCTGGAAAATCGGGGTAAGCCCCTCGTCCTTAAGAGCCTTGCACATTGCAAGAGAGCCAAGACGCATCACGGAAGACTGATTATCTGTCACGTTCACCGCAGTAATTCCGCTTAAATACGTCTTCGCCTCCTCGATCAGATGCTCTACATGAAATCCTTTCGGCGGTCCAACCTCCGCAGAAACAACAAATTCACCACGTTCAAATAACTCAGTAATTTTCATACTACATTGCTCCTAATCCTATATTTTTATATCCCGCCGCCTGCATAAGAGACGGCGGAAATTGATATTTATTCAGCAGAAACCTCATCATCTGTTGCAAAATTGCGCACCTGCGTCGGACATTTCAGCACGTCGAGGCGTCCAATCTCCTCCAAGCGGCGGTAAATGCGCTCCCAGCCGCACTCCATACTGCCGTCGACCTCGCACATGCCGTCCTTGGCGCCGCCGCACTGACCGTTTACGAGACTCTTGGAACATGCCGTGATCGGACAGATGCCGCCCGTCAGGTTCAGATAGCACTCGCCGCACTGATCGCACTTATATTCCAGAGGTGTTACGCCCTGGAAGCCCGGCAGGCGGCAGGTATCGCAGCCTGCATAAACTGCTTTTTCCTCAAGGTAAGACGCGATGGTCTGTACGCCCACGCCGCAGGAAAACACGAGAACCGCGTCAGCGGCTTCGATCTCTCCGGTATGCTTCTCAAGACGGAGCTTCATATTATCGGGGTTGCATATGTAGTCGGTTGTTATGATGCCGGTCACATTTCCGGAAGCGGAGAGCTCATTCTCGAGTTCACGGATCTCTTTTTCCGGGAAATATACTTCCTTACATCCGATGCAGTTAATGATAAAAACTTTCTTGCCATCCACAAGGGATGCGATGGTCTCTCTTGGCTTTAATTCGGTAATTAACATATCACTTCATCCCCCTTACTGCAGTCTTGCCGGCTTTGATCTTGCTGACTAACGGGATCTTGGAGGAACAGATATACTCACAGCATCTGCACTCGATACAATCCATCACATTCTTCTCCTTCATGCCCTGCCAGTTCTGCTCATCTGCAAACTTGGCAAAATACAGAGGAGAAAGCTCCATCGGACAGACATCCATACAGCGGCCGCACTTGATACACGGCTGCTCGATGGTATGATCCGTGTCGATGGCGATAATGCCGTTGGAACCCTTCATGATCGGAACGTCGAGATCGGAGAGATCAAAGCCCATCATCGGTCCGCCTGCCTTGAACGTGACGTCGTCTCCTGTCACACCGCCGCAGTAATCAATCAGTTCTTTTGTGCTGGTACCGATCTTCACAATAAAGTTGCCCGGATTCTTCAGGCGTTCACCTGTGACGGTCACTACACGCTCTACTAGCGGCATGCCGCGCAGAATGGCATCGGCAATCGCCTTTGTGGTACTGATGTTGCCGACTACGCATCCTACGTCTGCCGGCAGCCCGCCCTGCGGAACCTGACGCTTCAGCGTGCGCTTGATCAGCATCTTCTCAGCGCCCTGCGGGTACTTTGTCTTTGCAGCAGATACCTCAATATTTTCATAGCCAGCGGTCTTCTCTTTCATGAGCTCAATGGCATCCGGCTTGTTATCCTCAATGACGATGATGCCCTTCTCGGCGCCGGTCGCCTTTAACATCGCCTGAAGTCCGAAGATTACATCGTCCGCATACTCAAGCATAACTCTGTGATCTGCTGTTAAGAGAGGCTCACATTCACATCCGTTTAAGAGGATCGTGTCAACCGGCTTGGCGGGCTTTAACTTCACGGAAGTCGGGAAACCTGCTCCGCCCATGCCGACGATTCCGGCCTCCCGGATAATCTCCACAATCTCATCCGGAGTCAGGCTGTCGAGATCACCGTGCGGTTTCACGGAATCATGCAGCGTATTCTTTCCGTCGGAGCGGATTACAACAGAGAGACACTCGCCTCTTGTCGCGTGTCCGTGATTTTCGATTGCGATGACAGTACCGCTTACACTGGAGTGTACTGGGCTGCTGATAAAGCCTGCCGCCTCGCCGATCTTCTGTCCAACCTGTACAGTATCGCCGACCTGCACGATCGGATTCGCCGGAGCGCCCGCATGCATGGACAGCGGAATCACAACAACTTCCGGATCCGGGAAACGCTTCAGTGCCAGATGCTCGGTAAGTTCCTTGCGCTCTGAGGGATGTACGCCGCCGTAATAGCCGTCCAGACGGTTCTCACGGATTGATTTTACATAGCTGCTTACATATTTATAGTCTACCTTGGAGTAATCGCGAAGCTGAACCGGCTGATTTAAGAACTCCTCGAGGCGTCCCTGCTTAGCCAGTCTCTGGTAGATCTTCTCCCATGCGCAGTCCTTGCTGCCATCCACCTCGCATTTGCCGTTCTTCGCGCCGCCGCACTGTCCGTTGACGAGGCTCTTGGAACAGTCTACAATCGGACAGATACCTCCGGTGATGTTCAGATAACACTGCGCGCAGGCGTCGCATTTCCGCTTAGTCAGCGCCATGCCGTGGTATCCCGTGTAATTCAGGGAGTTGCTGGCAGCATATACGGGCTTCCCCGCAAGATCCGCAACAGTCTGGATACCCAGACCACAGGAGATTACGATTACATTCTCTGTGCCCTCCGGGATCATATCCTGGAGCTGCTTCTCTGTCTGGGTCTTATTGCACAAAAAATCGACCCTTGCGCTGCCGGTAACAGTCTTTCCCTGTTCGGCAGCGAGCTTCTCGAACTCGCCGCACTCCGGCTCGTCGATGGTTTCAAATTCCTTGAAGCACTTGTTGCAGGCAATGATAAACAGATTGTCCTTGCCCTCTAATAAGGACACCAGCTCGTCATTGCTTTTTAACCTATACTTGGTATAATTTTCCAATTGCTCACCTTCCTTATATACTTGATCCACAGACTATATCTGATTTTATAATTCTCCCCTCCCTGTGCGAGGAAGAGAAAATAATAAAAACAGATTCTGACGTCTGTAATCGCTGTGACTATCATAACACATATTAGCTAAATTATCTAGTCTAAACATGTTTTTTTCTGTAGAAAAAAGCAGTGCCGTACCGGGAACAGAAGAGCGCAGGATGTACACTATTTACAACCTTCAGCACAGAGAAAACACAGTTGCCTGACGGCCGGTTATCCGATATAATTACTGGGGAAATCGGCCGCCGGGCAGGCGGCATGCGCTCAGGGATGCCAAATGCACCTGCCGGACTTTCGTGGGAAGCGGAGAATTATGCGGCAGGGTGTATGAAGGCTTAGAAAATTACAGATAGCAAAGGGGATGGAGAGATGTATCACATATGCATCATAGAAGACGATGAAATCCAGTGCCGCGAGTTAAATCGGATATTGGAGAATTCTCTGTATCAGACACTGACGCCGGAAGTTTCCTCAAAACAGGGGGCAGAGCTTGAGGAATTTCTGCTGGAAGAAATCCGGCATAACCGACCCGATCTGATTTTGCTGGATATCGAGCTTCCGGGACTGGACGGCACGAAGCTCTGCAGAAGCATCCGGGATTTTTCGCAGGTTCCTGTAATCTTCGTCACCGGGCGGACAGGGGCGATGGACGAATTAAACGGTATTCTTTCCGGCGGGGACGACTATATCACTAAGCCGTACTGTGCTCCGGTTGTGCTGGCGCGGATTGCGGCTGTGTTAAAGCGCACTGCGGGTAAGCCTGAGGAGAACTTCACATATGCTTACGGAGGCTTTGAGCTTCATATTTTAAACAGCACGATCTCGAAAGGAGGAAGAAGTGAAGAGCTTACGAAGACAGAACTTCGTATCTGCCGTCTGCTGTTTTCGCACGCCGGACAGATCGTATCGCGGGAGGAGATTCTCGACGATCTGTGGGCCGGACAGATTTTCATAGACGACAATACGCTGAGCGTTAATATCACGCGTATCCGTGCGAAGCTTAAAAAGATCGGAGGGCAGGAGCTTATCCGCACGAGAAGGGGGCAGGGGTACCAGATATGAACCATATGCTGTATCATTATTTCAAAGACCGCTCTGCTGCGCTGATGGGACATTCGCTTGCCGCTGCAGTGTGCGCTGGCTATCTGTATCTGTGCCGCGTGCCGGGCGGGGTGATTGCGATTCTGCTCATTGGCTGGTGCCTGGCTGAGGCAGTGGTTCTGGCAGCAGAATATTACCGCCGCCGATCATACTTTGGAGCGATTTTTTCATCGATTGACAGGCTTGACAAACCGTATTTGATTGCGGAGCTTATGCCGCTGTCCCGGCGTCAGGAGGATCGGCTTTACCGGGAAATTCTGTACCGCTCAGGCAAGTCCGTGATTGAAGAGGTGCACCGCCTGGAGAGGGAGCACAGGGAATACCGTGAATTTATCGAGGGATGGATTCATGAGGCAAAAGTGCCATTAACGAACCTGTCACTGATCTGCGAAAATCAGCGCGGCAGTATTTTTCGGGAAATACGGGAGCAGGCGGAGATGCTGAACCTCATCACGGAAAAAGCGCTCTTTTACGCGCGGCTTGACAGCGTTGACAGGGATTACTGCATCCAAAAACTCAGCCTGAGAGACACGGCGCTTGCTGCGATTTACCGCCACCAGTCGTATTTCCGCAGAAACGGCGTCTGTGTGGAAAATGATATTCCGGAGGAATGTACCGTGTACTGTGATGAAAAATGGCTGGAATTTATGCTCTGCCAGGTATTTGTAAACGCTGTGAAATACCGCAGGCAGGGCCAAGATACAGCACCGCGTATCCGCGTTTTTGCCCGGAAAGGACACGCAGAGACCATTCTGTGTGTAGAGGATAACGGAATCGGAATTCCTGTGCAGGAGCTGCCGCGTATCTTTGACCGCGGCTTTACCGGAAGCAACGGGCGCGGCAAAGAGAAGGATTCCGCCCGCGCGACAGGACTCGGACTGTATCTTTGCAGGAAGTTGTGTTCAAGGCTTGGACTCAGCGTCGAAGCAGAGTCCAAAGAGGGTGTATTTACGCGGATTTGCTTTCACATTCCCGACGGCAGCAGCCTTTTTGCGAGGGGAGATGAGAAAGCGAATCTTTCAAATCTGTAAGGTTTTATCCGGTTACGGCGATACCGCCGCCTGTTTCGGCAGCGTATGATAAGGGCAGATAAACGAAGACAGGAGGTATGACAATGGCAGAATTGATACACATTGAGGACATTGAAAAATATTACGGCACAAAGGAGAATCTCACAAAGGCGATCGACAGGATTTCATTTTCGGTGAACGCGGGGGAATTCATGGGAATTATGGGAGCATCCGGTTCGGGGAAAACGACGCTTTTGAATCTGCTCGCCACCGTGGACCGGGTCAGTTCAGGACATATTTATTATGGTAAGGATGATATCACGGCGCTTCGGGAAGAGCAGAAGGCGGATTTCCGCAGGGATAATCTTGGCTTTGTGTTTCAGGATTTCAACTTGCTGGACACGCTGACAATCCGTGAGAATATATCGCTTGCACTGTCGCTGGAGAAAAGGAGCCGCTCCGAGATCCGAAAGAGCACAAAGGAGATTATGGAGAGGATGGGGATCTGGAATCTTCGGGACAAGTTTCCGTTTCAGGTATCGGGCGGGCAGAAACAGCGGTGCGCCTGCGCGAGAGCTCTGATCAAGCATCCGAAGATTATTTTTGCGGATGAGCCTACCGGGGCTCTTGATTCGCAGTCCGCGCGTACGCTTCTGGAGACCTTTACGCAGATGAACCAGGCGATGAATGCGACGATTCTAATGGTGACGCACGACGCGTTTTCCGCAAGCTACTGCAGCAGAATCTTATTCCTGAAGGACGGCAGAATTTTTCAGGAGCTGCGAAAAGGCGGCAGAGGCAGGAGGGAATTTCTGAATGAAATTCTGGATGTGCTCTCCCTGACAGGAGGTGACGGCAATGCTTGCTAAGCTGGTAATGCGGAATGCGTCACGGTCGCTTCGGATGTATGTAATTTATCTATTTACGATGGTACTTGTTGCTGCATGGATGTTCTCGTTTCATTCCATGCTCTTTTCAGAGGAAATTCTTTCCCTGAGCCGGGAGGCCGGGATGTTTGGTATTATGATTTTGATGGCAAATGTATTTATTGTGCTTATCATGATCTGGCTGATTCACTATATGGTCAGCTTTATGGCGCAGCAGCGGGGGAGAGAGTTCGGCATCTATATGCTGCTGGGTTTTCACAAAAAACAGATTGCTAGGCTCTTTCTGGCTGAGAACATGGCGCTGGGAGCCGCAGCGTTTGCCGTCGGGCTGCTGCCGGGAGTCTTTTTCCAACAGGTTCTGACCTCGGTAATCTACGGGATTTTAGAGACAGAGTATAAGATTCATTTTTCGTGGGATATGCGGACATTTTTGGTGACGGCAGGCGTTTACGCAGGCGCTTATGTGCTGGCGCTCTTTCGCAATCAGGCGAGATTCAGGCGTATGGATATCCGCGAACTCGTGGATGCAGAGCATGAAAATGAAAAAGAGATCCGGACGGGAAACGGCAGGACGGGCTGGATGCTTTTTGCAGCAGTATTCTACATGGCGGTGTTTGCGTGGATGCTCTATCAGGGGAAATTTACAGAGAAAAATGTTTATCCGATGATTGCGGGGCTGATTGCGGCGGTCTATCTGCTGTATGTCGGGCTGGCGTCATTTCTGGTGCTGTTGATCCGGCATCAGGGAGCGTTTGTCTGCCGTGGAACAAATTTGTTTGTGCTGCGGCAGCTTGCGGGGAAAATCCGCACCATGCGCCTGACAATGGGAACGCTGACAATTCTATTTGCCGCTGCCCTTGTCGGGACATCGTGCGCGCTGATGCTCAACCGTTATCAGATAACGCAGGGGGATGAGAAGTTTCCCTTCGACGCGGCGATTTACAGCCCGGATCCGGACGCGACGTTTGACGGAGAGAGGAAGGTGCTCGAAGAAGAGACAGCGGACACGGCAGTATACACCTATCGGATTTATCAGAATGGAACCAGGGACTGGAATGATTTCCTGTGTGATATCTACGGTGAGGACGAAGAGAGCGGGGCGTTTTTTCGCTATGACACATATATAAGACTGAGCGATTATAACGCGCTGAGGGAAATGCTGGGATACAATCCGGTCACACTCGGGGAGAGGGAATATCTGCTGCAGACAAAAGAGCGCGTAGCGGCAGCAGCGGAGGAGATGACGCACCGTAAACTTCTGATTGGCGGTGAATCTTATGTATACGCGGGATGCCAGACAATCGGATTTGAGCAGAACGGACACAACGGAGCAGATTATCTGCTGGTTGTGCCGGATGAGGCGGCTGGGAATATGACAGTGTATTACAGCCTTTGCATGGCGATGTTTGACGGAGGAGCACCGGAGGAGCTCCAGGAGAAGCTGTATGAGGCGGGCGGGGTGCAGACAGGATCCGAACTGACGATGCAGGCACCGGACGGACGCGGGATCGGGACGGATCAGTTTTACAGCTCAAACAGCTGGATCTTCATCCGCAGCACGGAGATCTACCAGATGCGGTTTATGCTGTCGATTGTGATGTTCCCGTTATTTTACATCGGTCTTGTCTTTCTGTGTACGGCACTTACAGTCCTGGCTGTCCAGCAGCTCTCCGATTCTGCCGCAAACCGCCGCAGATACGGTATCCTGCGAAGCATGGGGCTGACGGAGCGTGCGCTCTCTCAGACAGCACTTCGCCAGATTGCCCTGTACTACCTCTGTCCGTTCTTCGGTGCGCTCCTTCTGGGAGGAGAAATATCCGTATACATTGGAAAAAACTTCCATATCTATTCCGGAGTCATGGACAGTATGTGGTCGTATTTCGGAAAGGCGGCAGGGATGTTTGGGATCGTGTATGTTCTGTATTTTGCCCTTACCTGTGAGGAGTTCAACCGCAGCAGAAATTCAGAGTAAGGGCATGGGACAGATTATGCGGCGCACGCAGCCTGCGCTTTCCTTCGGATACGTCCGATGAGCGGCAGACGGCGGTTGACAAGATTGACAAGCCTTCCGACCGTGACAGCAGATACCACTGTGCCGAATCCCACTCCGTTCAGCTTTCCGAAAAAGAGCAGCGAGAGTATAGTCGAAATCACGATCAGCGTGACATCAAAATAGACCTTTACAGTCCCGAACCGGATGTGAAAGGTGTCTGAGAAAGCTCTTACAATTCCCTCTCCGGGAACAACAATGACGTTGGGAGCCACTTCCACGGCAATGCCCACCGCCAGAATTGCACATCCGACAAGGAGAGAGAGAATCCGCAGCCACAGCGCCTGAGGATTAAAAAAGCCCAGTAATCCCATACTCAGATCGATCAGCCAGCTGAAAAGGATATTTGCCGCAATCTGCAGAAACTGAACAGGATGAAATTTTCTGCGAAGAAGAAGGATCTGGATCAGTATAAAGAGCATGTTCAGAAAAAATGTAGACAGTCCGAAGCTTACAGAAGGAAATTTCAGGCTCAGAACGTAGGGAATACTGGAAATCTGAGAGGTTCCCAGAGCGCTTTTGGTGACAAACGCCACGCCGAAAGAATTGACAGCGACCCCTATGATAAACCAGAGACAGCGCTGTATGAGATTGGAAATAGTTTTATGATTCATTGATTTCGCCTCCGGGATCTTATTATAGGTTATTTCTCCGGAGAAATCAAGATGTCCGATAAGGAGAGGAACCGGGGCGCTCGGCCGCCCCGGTATTTTTACAGTTTCTCTGCAAGCTTTCCCAGGTCCTCAAAGTGATATCCCATCTCTTCCCACTTTGTCAGAAGTTCATCCAGTATTTCCCCGTTTGTATCAGAAGTATTGTGAAGCAGCACGACGGCGCCCGGATGTATGCGGGGGAGAAGCTTGGAGAATGCCTCCTCTTTGGTGGGCTGGTCGTCCTGATACCAGTCCACGTAGGCGAGGCTCCAGAAGAACGTGTGGTAGCCGAGATCGGATGCCATCTGAAGATTGGCTTCATTGTATTTGCCCTGCGGCGGACGGTAAAATTTTGTCATTTGCTGTCCGGTCGTCTCTTTAAAGAGTGTCTCCAGATCTTCCAGTTCCTTCTTGAAAGATTCCTCCGTTGAGATCTGTGTGATATCCGGGTGGTGGTATGTATGATTTCCGACCGTGTGTCCCTCGTCGAGCATCCGCTGTACAAGCTCTGGGCTGGTCTCAAGGTAGTTGCCGACAATAAAAAACGTTGCGGGAGCGCTGTGCTTCTTCAGTGCGTCAAGGATGGGTTCGGTGTTGCCGTTTTCGAAACCGCAGTCAAATGTCAGATAGATCACTTTATTTTCCTCGCTGCCGTCCGGATCGAGAAAACCGGCGTGATATGCTTTCAGTTCCTCAGGCGATGCGTTTCCCGTCGGCTTACTGCCGCTCTCTGAAAAACCCAGCCCCCAGTTCTGGGAAGTGCCTGCCGCTGTCTCTACCGCATCAGGTTCGCTGGTCACAGTCCCCGCGCCCGCCCCGGCGAGATATGCTGCGGCAAAGACGGCAAGCAGGATTACGCCCTGCTTGACATTCCGCGTATTTCTGATAAATTCAGTTACTTTGTTCATAACCTACTCCCAAGAAGTCCTGCTTACTTTCAGCGTATTCCGCTCCCTTCCCGGATATGCGCGAAAGAACGCGAAATTTTCTCTGGGCGAATGCCGCTGCTTCGTGTATAATAGACTGGAGAGCGACAATAAAAAGAGAGGAGGTTTTGTACTTTGGACAATAAAATGCAGTTTGCGGTTCTGATTGACGCGGACAATATCAGCTTTAAGTATGTGTCCACAATTTTCAGTGAGCTGGACAAGTACGGCTTTGCATCGTACCGCAGGATCTATGGGAACTGGACAAAGGGAAACGGCTGGAAGGAGGATATACTTCTGGAGTATTCTATCATCCCGGTGCAGCAGTTCGCATACACCTCGGGCAAGAATGCGACGGACATGGCAATGGTCATCGACGCGATGGACATTTTGTATAAGGGAAATGTGGACGGCTTCTGCCTCGTCACAAGCGACAGCGATTTCACCCGCCTTGCGATGCGGCTTCGCGAGGAGAATATGTATGTACTCGGTATGGGGGAGTCAAAGACGCCGCTGGCGCTCACAAAGGCGTGCAACCGATTCGTTCATCTGAACCTTATTGAGGAGCAGAATAAGGACACGCTGGAGGAAGAGAAGAACCTTGCAGGTTCCTCAGAGAAGCAGCCGTCAGAGAATGTCACGGAGATCAGGGATCTGGAGACGGCGATACTTTCGATGCTCAACGATACAGAGGAGAAGCTGCTTGACCTGGCTACCGTGGGACGCAGGCTGGATGAGAAGTTCACAGACTTCGACGTGCGCAACTATGGCTACACGAAGCTGAATGTCTTTCTCGCAGAATCCATGCCCAGCGTCAGCCTGTTTAAGAAGAACGGGCACACTTATGTGCGCAAGAGAGAGGTACTTGATCGGAAGAAGCTGGAGAGTGAGATTATCGGCATGATCGTGGCAAACGGAGGCTGCATCAATAATCTGTCAATCATCAACGAGGATCTGAAGAAGCGGTACGACAGCTTTGACCTGAAGGATTACGGCTACAGCCGCGTTTCCAGTTTCCTGCGCAGCATCAAGAAGCTGAGTGTCTCCGGAAATACGGTTCGCATCCGTGGGTATTTCCATGACGGAGAGAGATAAGTGAAAGGAAAGAATTATGGAACCACATAAGAAAATAGAAGAATATATTACACAGTATCCGATCTACCAATACGCGTTTCTGAATCCCGATGAGGTGGAGTTTTCCGACCGGGTGCGCACGATCTGCAAAAAGGAATGCCCGCGCTACGGCAATTCGTGGTCCTGCCCGCCTGCAGTGGGCACGGTAGAGCAGTGCAGGAGCAAGTGCATGGAATACCCGGACGCCCTTTTCTTTTCCACAGTAGCGGAGGTGGACGATATCATGGATATGCGGGCAGTCTTAAAGACAAGAAGAGAGCATGAGGAGCTGACAGAAAAGGTGGAATCCTATCTGAGAGAGCAGGGATACGGCTGTTTGACGCTCTCGACAGAGTCGTGCGACCTGTGTGAGAAGTGTACATACCCGAAGCACCCCTGCGCCCATCCGGAGAAGATGCACCCATGCATTGAGAGCCATGGCATTCTGGTCACGAATCTGGCGGAAAAGCATTGTATGGATTATTATATGGGCGAGAAGTATGTGCTGTGGTATACGCTCATCTTTTACAAACGGGTCTAAGATGAGAAATTTCTGCATAGAATAGGCAATAAAGCGCCGGAGGGCTTCTCTTGAAACGAAGAAATTTTCAGCTTGCGCCCCGGCTGGCGGATTCCCTGCAGATTCCCAGAGATCTGTCTTTGAGGGAACCGGTTCTGACTTTTACCGGGAAGAGTGAACTGTGCGTGGAGAATTACAGGAAGATCCTGGAGTATAACCAGCACTTTATCTGCATAGAAACGAAGAATTTCAGATTCTCCGTGGAGGGCAGGGATTTAAAGATCCAGTATTATACCGGGGAGGAGATGAAGATCATCGGCTGCTTTGAGAAGATATTTTTTCACTGCTGAATTTTCGTGCGGGAGGGGATCAGGTGACTGGTAAGGGAGTCCGTTTTCTGAAAGGATATGTACAGATCCGGCTCATCAGCAGGGAGCCGGAGCGCTTCCTGAATCTGTGCGCGCACGCCGGCGTGGAGCTGTGGGATCTGCTGTATAAAGGGCACGCGTATGAATTCTGCCTGTCCGTTTCGGATTTCTTTCGCCTGCAGCCGTTCTGCCGCAAGACCGGCTCGCGGGTTCTCATACTGAAAAAAAATGGAATGCCGTTCTTTCTGCACCGCAACCGGAAAAGAAAGGCATTTTTTCTTGGGATTTTCCTCGCAGGCGCGATTTTATTTCTGCTGTCATGCTTTATCTGGAATATCCATATAGAGGGGAATCATGCGAATACGACGAGGGAGATCTTAGACCATCTGGAGACGCTCGGCATAGCGCACGGGACGGTAAAGACCTCGATTGACTGTCCCGAACTTGCCGCAGAGCTTCGCAGGGAATTTCCCGATATGATTTGGGTGTCTGCCAGAATTGAGGGCACGCGGCTGATTCTGAATATCAAGGAGAATGAGGAAAGCTATGAGCCAAACTCCGAAAAAGAGCATGTTGATGACACACCGGCGGATCTCATTGCGTCAGAGGATGGAATTGTACAGTCCATCGTCACACGCCGGGGTACGCCTGCGGCGCTGCCGGGCAGCGAGGTGAAGAAGGGCGATGTGCTCGTAAGCGGAATGCTGGAGATTACAGGCGACAGCGGTGAGGTCATATCCCGAAGATACGTTGCGGCGGATGCGGATATCCGTCTTGTGACGCAGGAAGCGTATGAGGATCATTTTCCCCTGAAGCATCAGGTGCGTGTCTATCAGAAGAAGAATTCGTGGTATCCCGTCATCCGGATCTTTGACTGGCAGTTTCAGCTGGGCTTCTTTACAGACAGGGACAGTCCGCAGGACCGGTGCCTCACTCTGCAGCCGGTGCATTTGACGGAGAACTTTGTACTGCCGCTCTCGCTCGGGAAAATGGTGCAGAAGATCTACAGCACCAAGACGCGGACGTACAGCGATAAGGAGGCAGAAGCACTCGCCCAAAAGCGGCTGGAAGCGTATTGCGCAAAACTGTCAAAGGAGAAAATCAAGGTACTCAGCCAGGATGTAAAAATCAGCGTCAATGAAACGTCGTGCACATCGAAGGGAACTCTGACGCTTCTTAAGGAAGCGGTAAACTCCCGCCCGTGTCAGCCGCCCAAAGAGCCGCAGAATAAAAAGTAATTGTATTTTTCTGTCCCAACCTGTATAATTTGAATGTTGAAAAATACGAAATGAAGGAGAAAGACATGAAGCAAAGGCAGAGGGAGAAGTACTATTTGGCTTTTTTTGCAGTGCTGTTTGCCGCATGCTTTATCGGATCTTTTGCCGTGGGACAGTATCCGGTATCTGCCGGGGACATTCTGCAGATCCTTTGGTCAAAAGCTGCAGGCGGCACCGCTCATATAAGCGCTCAGGCGGAAATCGTGGTGATGAATGTAAGGCTGCCGCGCGTGCTGGCAGCGGCGCTTATCGGAGCGAGTCTGTCCGCGGCGGGGATTTGCTATCAGGGCATGTTTCAGAACCCCATGGTATCCCCGGATGTGCTCGGTGCTTCACAGGGTGCCGGGTTTGGTGCTGCGCTCGGCATTTTGCTGGGATGGAGCTACAGCGCAGTCACAGCAGGTTCGTTTGCGGCAGGTCTTCTGGCAGTGGCCCTGGTACAGCTTGTCGCGCGGTTCGTGCGGCAGAATCCCGTGCTGGGACTTGTGCTCGGCGGAATTATGATCGGGTCACTTTTTTCGTCGGGCATTTCCTTTGTAAAGCTGGTTGCCGACCCGGATAATACGCTTCCGGCAATCACATACTGGCTGATGGGGAGCCTTGCATCAATAGCAATGGAGGATGTGAAGTTTGCGGCAGTCCCGATTTTGATTGGTTTTGTTCCAATTCTTCTGCTGAGCTGGAAGATGAATATTCTGACGCTCGGAGAGGAGGAGGCGCGCGCGATCGGGGTCAATACAGGACGCATCCGACTTTTTATCACGCTCGGCGCGACGCTTGTGACGGCGGCAAGCGTCTCGATCAGCGGCATGATCGGCTGGGTGGGACTTGTGATCCCTCACTTTGTGCGTATGATGATAGGCTGCGACTATCGAAAGGCTCTGCCGGCGTCGATGCTGCTGGGCGCAAGCTTTCTTATGATTGTCGACAACTTTGCACGCACGCTTGCAGCTTCAGAGGTGCCCCTCGGCATTCTGACATCGTTTGTGGGCGCTCCATTTTTCTTATATCTGATGATCCGGGAGGGAAAGCACGCATGAAGATGGAGATTGAGAACCTTACTTTTTCTTACGGTTCCCACAAGGTCTTAAAAGAACTGACGTTTACGGTTGCGGAGGGTGAACTATTATGTATTCTTGGACCAAACGGCGTAGGAAAGAGCACGCTTTTTCGCTGTCTGCTTGGTCTGCAGAGAGGATGGCGTGGCGATATACGCATAGACGGACAGGATATCCGGGGACTCTCAGCGCGCCGGGCTGCACGGTATCTGGCATATATTCCGCAGTATTCCAGCCCGGTATTTTCCTATACCGTCTTCCAGATGGTGCTCATGGGAACAACCTCACAGATGGGAGTGTTCTCTTCTCCGGGGAAGAAGGAGGAAGCGCGTTCTCTTGCGGCGCTGGAGACGCTCGGCATCGGATATCTGAAAGACAAGCGGATTGGGGAGATCAGCGGCGGAGAGCGGCAGCTTGTTCTGATCGCCCGCGCGATTGCCCAGGATGCGCAGCTTTTGATCATGGACGAGCCGACGGCAAACCTCGATTATGGAAACCAGGTGCGCGTCATGCAGGTTGTCAGAGAGCTGGCGCACAGCGGATATTCCATTGTGATGTCTACGCACAATCCCGACCAGGCTTTTTTGTATGGTACCCGTGTGCTGATGTTAAAGGACGGCGCAGTGATAAGTCAGGGTACGCCCAGGGAGGCACTGACCGAGGAGGTGCTGCGCAGGGCGTACGGGGTGGAGATTGGAATCCATACATTTTCGGAAGGAAATGAGGTGTACCATCTGTGTGTACCGAAGGCGCGTTTGGAGGAAAAGAATTTGAAGGAGGAAAAAGAATGAGAAATACGAAACGATGGTTGGCAGTAATCTTAGCAGCAGTGACGGTAAGCACGGCTGCAGGCTGCGGCGCGAAGGCAGAGAGTGAAGGAAACGAACCGCAGACTGCGGAGGCTGCGGACACACAGGAGGCAGAAGGGGCGGATACCACCGTATTTACTGACTCTCTGGGGCGCGAGGTGGAGATTCCGGCAGAGATCACAAAGATAGCTCCTTCCGGCAATCTGGCACAGATGATTCTCTACAGCCTTGCTCCGGATTTGATGGTCGGATGGAGCGCCGACCCGGGTGAGGATATGGTTTCGTATTTCCCGGATGAGTATAAGAACCTGCCGGTTTTTGGGACGTTTTACGGCAAGAAAGCGTCGCTGAATAAGGAGGCACTGATTGCAGCGGAGCCTCAGGTTATCATCGATATGGGTGAGATCAAAGGGGATATGGCGGCGGATCTGGACTCTCTGCAGGAGCAGCTCGGCATTCCGGCAATCTTCATCAAGGCTCAGCTTACGGACAGCGGCGAGGCGTACCGCACACTCGGAAGTCTGCTCGGCGTTAAGGAACGCGCGGAGGAGCTTGCTGCTTACTGCGATGAGACGATCAGCGAAGCACAGGAGAAGGCGGATTCAATCGCAGAGGAAGACCGCGTGAGCGTATATTATGGCGGAGGTACGGACGGGCTGAGCGCCAACCCGGCGGATTCTTCGCATGCGGAGGTTATCAATCTGGTCGGCGGCAGAAATGTCGTAGAGACGGATTTCGACTCCGGCGCGAACCAGGCGAATATGGAGCAGCTTATGCTCTGGAATCCGGATGTAATTCTTTTCACTGAGGAGGGCGCATATGAGACTGTCCAGCAGGATGAGACATGGAAGAGTCTTCCGGCGGTGGCAAACGGCAGCGTCTATGAGGTGCCGTCGGTTCCGTACAACTGGATTGACCGTCCGCCGGCAGTAAACCGTATCCTGGGTGTGAAGTGGCTTGGAAATCTGCTCTACCCGGAGGTGTTTGACTATGATATGACCGCGGAGGCGCAGGAATTCTATAAACTGTTCTACCGCTATGACCTGCATGAGGATGAGGCGGCAGAGCTGATGGCGCTGTCCACGTATAAAGAGTAAGGGAAAGAGAGGAATCTGACAGCAAGATGAGCAGTACAATCATTGAAAAGGTCATCGACCTGCCCGCGGAGTACGCGGGAAATATTTTCGGACAGTTCGACGCCCACATGAAGCTTCTGGAGCGGACGCTGCGTGTGACGCTGGTATTTCGGGACGGGGTATTAAAGATCGTGGGACCGCAGGCAGCAGCGGCAAAGGCGGAGTCTGTGATCCGCGAGCTTTTGGAGCTTGCGAAACGCGGCAATACGATTACGATGCAGAATGTGACGTACGCTTTGTCTCTTACGATGGAGGAGAGCGGAGGATCCCTCGCAGAGATCGACCGTGATCTGATTTGCCACACCATCAATGGCAGACCTATCAAGCCCAAGACGCTTGGGCAGAAGAAGTACGTCGATGAGATCCGCAGCAAGATGATTGTCTTCGGCGTAGGTCCTGCCGGAACCGGAAAGACGTATCTTGCGATTGCGATGGCGGTGACAGCATTTCGAAACGATGAGGTCAGCAGGATTATTCTGACACGCCCGGCAATCGAGGCGGGAGAGAAACTGGGATTTCTGCCCGGCGACCTGCAGAGTAAGGTTGACCCTTACCTGCGCCCCCTCTATGACGCCCTGTATCAGATCATGGGACCTGAGTCGTTTGCCAAGAATATGGAAAAGGGGCTGATCGAGGTGGCGCCGCTTGCCTACATGCGCGGAAGGACGCTCGACAATGCCTTTATTATTCTCGATGAGGCACAGAATACGACGCCGGCGCAGATGAAGATGTTTCTGACGCGTATCGGCTTCGGATCCAAAGTCATCGTAACCGGCGATTCCTCACAGAAGGACCTGCCGCCTGGCACAAAGTCCGGGCTTGAAGTGGCGGAGCAGGTATTAAAGAAGATTGAGGACATAGCGTTTTGCCAGCTCACGAGCAAGGACGTCGTGCGTCACCCGCTCGTGCAGAAGATCGTGCAGGCGTATGAAGCATATGAGAAGAAGCCGCGGAATACCCGCGGCACACGCAGATAAAGTCAGGAGAATGAGTATGACGGTTCGGATAGAGAATGAAAATGAGTATACCTTTGATTTTCCGTATGAGGATGTAGCACGCCGTGTGATCGGTCAGGTACTCGCAATGGAGCAGTGCCCCTACGAGGCGGAGGTAAACCTGGTGCTGACCGGCAGTGAGGAGATCCGGGAGATCAACCGGCAGTTCCGGGGCATTGACCGGGAGACGGATGTACTTTCTTTCCCGATGCAGGATTTTCCTGCTCCGGCAGACTATGAATTCCTTGAGAATGAGGAGTCATTTGACGCCTTTCATCCGGAGACCGGGGAGCTGATGCTCGGGGATATTATGATCAGCGTGCCGCGGGCAATTGAACAGGCGGAACAGTTCGGTCACGGACTGATGAGAGAGTATGCGTTTCTGATCGCGCACAGCATGCTGCATCTGCTCGGCTACGATCATATGGAACCCGATGAGGCGCGGGTGATGGAGGCGAAGCAGGCGATGGCGCTGGAAGCGCTTGGCATTACGAGACAGGCATAAGATCTGTTTTTTTTACCGATACTATGAGAAAAAGGATGGTTGCAGATGAGACGGAGATTTTCTTATGGTATCGGTTTTTTGTGCGCAGCGGCGCTGCTGAGCGCGGGATATTATGTAAGCTATGACGCATCTTCAAAGGAAGACACCCCAAAGAGCATTGAGGCGGATACAAGCGGAGCGCCGCGGTATGTGCTGCGTATCAGTGAAGGACGCGTATGTGCCTACCGAACCGAGGACGGAAGCCTGTATGAGAGTACATCCATCGAGGCGAGAACCCTTCCTCGGAGCATCCAGGAGGCGCTTGCGGATGGAATTTATCTCAAAAGCGAGGTAGAATTATATGGTTTTCTGGAAAGTTATACTTCCTGAAGCAGTATTGCTCTTGTACTTGTGAAAGAACTGTTGTAAAATAGTATCTGACCGTTTCGGAAAAACGGCAGGATACTTTTTAGGAGGCAGTTATGAATTTTCGGGAACGATTAAAGGATAAAAAGAGGATTGTCATTAAGATCGGATCATCCTCACTGACGCATAAGGAGACAGGCAAGCTGGATCTGGTGAAGCTTGAGATTCTGGTGAGGGAATTAAGCGACCTGCGCAATCAGGGCAAGGAGGTTGTGCTGGTATCTTCCGGAGCCATTATGGTTGGAAATCATATGCTCGGGCATACCGGCAAGCCCCAGAATATCGCGGAGAAGCAGGCCTGCGCAGCGATCGGCCAGGCAAAGCTGATGATGATTTACCAGAAGCTGTTTTCGGAGTATAATCAGATTGCAAGCCAGATTCTGATGACAAAGAACACTATGGTCGATAACTTAAACCGCAGAAACGCAAAGAACACATTTGAGGAACTGCTCCGCATCGGAAGCATTCCGATTGTCAATGAGAATGATACGATCGCCACATACGAGATCGAGTTCGGAGACAACGATACACTTTCCGCGGTTGTTGCGGCGCTGATCGGCGCGGATCTGCTGATTCTGCTCTCAGACATTGACGGGCTGTTCACGGATGACCCGCACACGAATCCGGACGCGAAATTTATCGACGTCGTGGAGCACCTGGACAGCCATCTGATGCAGATGGGCAAGTCGACTTCAACCAGCAGCGTCGGTACGGGCGGTATGGCGACGAAGCTGACCGCCGCTCATGTTGCAACGAGCGCCGGTGCGGACATGGTCATCGCCAACGGAAATGATATTCACGTGATTCACAAAATCATGCAGGGCAGAAATCACGGAACACTGTTCCTGGCGGATAAGAAGGATGAGTTTTTCCTTATCGACTTTCTGGAGAAAATGTAAAAAGGAGTACGGGTAAGAAATGGAACAGGCTAAAATCGACCGCATCAACGAACTGGCGCGGAAGCAGAAGACCGTGGGGCTTACACCCGCAGAGAAGGATGAGCAGCAGAAGCTGCGCAGGGAGTTCATTGCGACCATCCGCATGAATCTGCGCACGCAGCTCGACAATATTGACATGCAGCAGGAGGACGGCTCCATCATCAACCTGGGTGAGAAATATGGAAACAAAACAAGGCATTAGAAAGCAGATCCGCCGTCTGAGAGACGGGCAGACACCGGAGGAGATCTTTGAAAAGAGCCGTATGATCTGTGAGCGCATCGCCGGTACGGAACAGTTTCAGAAGGCAGAATGCATCTATACATATGTGGGATGTAAAAATGAGGTTATGACGCAGACGCTTATCGAAACAGCGTGGCGGCTTGGCAAGCGTGTCGCTGTACCGAAGGTCTGCGGCAGAGATATGGTATTTGGCTTGCTTACAGATTTTGCACAGCTAAAAGAAGGTTATTTCGGTATTCCTGAACCGGAAGAGCTGATTCCGGCAGGGGAGGAAGAAGCCCTGATGATTATGCCGGGCGTCGCGTTTGACCGGCTGCGCCGCCGCGTAGGATACGGCGGGGGATTCTACGACCGGTATTTGGCCGCGCATACGCATCATATGACGATCGCGGCAGCGTTCGAATTCCAGGTGCTGGAGGAAGTGCCGTGGGAGGATACGGATATTGTGCCGCGGATGCTGGTGACAGAGAACGGTATTTATTAAAAAGCCCGCAGGGCTGGAAAGAGAGGTATACATATGCTGGAACAAATCGGACAAAAGGCAAAGGCAGCAGAGCCGGTGCTGCGCACGCTGTCGACGCAGGCAAAGAACGACCTGCTCATTAAGGCGGCAGAGCAGCTTGTGACAGACAGCGGGAAGATTCTCGCGGCAAATGAAATGGATATGGCGAACGGCGAGAAGGCAGGGATGTCATCCGGACTTCTCGACCGTTTAAAACTTACAGAGGAGCGCATCGCAGGCATGGCAGAGGGACTTACGCAGCTTGCATTATTGGACGATCCGATCGGAGAGGTGCTTGGTATGAAAAAGCGCCCAAACGGACTTCTGATCGGACAGAAGCGAGTGCCGCTTGGCGTGGTTGGAATTATCTACGAGGCACGCCCGAATGTGACTGCAGACGCTTTCGGACTGTGTTTTAAGACGGGCAATGCCGTGATTCTGACGGGAGGCAGCGATGCGATTCATTCGAATATCGCAGTTGTGGAGTCTCTGCAGGCGGCGCTTGCGGCATGCGGTCTCCCGGTGGACGCCCTGCAGCTCATCACTGACACATCCCGTGAGACAACAACAGCATTCATGAAGCTGAACCGTTATGTAGATGTGCTGATCCCGCGCGGCGGCGCAGGACTCATCCGGGCAGTTGTGGAGAACAGCACGATTCCGGTCATTGAGACGGGTACGGGCAACTGCCATATCTATGTGGATGAGAGCGCAGATCTTTCGATGGCTGCGGACATTGTGATGAATGCCAAGACGCAGAGAGTAGGCGTGTGCAATGCCTGTGAGTCTCTGCTCGTGCATGAGAAGGTAAAGGATGCGTTTCTGCCTGTAATCGCAGAGAGGCTTCGCACAAAAAATGTTGAGATGCGCGGCGATGAGGCGGTGTGTGCGCTTGTGCCGGACTGCGTACCGGCAACGGAAGAAGACTGGGGAAGGGAATACCTCGACTATATCCTCTCGATTAAGACAGTCAGCAGCGTGGACGAGGCGATTGCGCATATCAACCGCTACAGCACGAAGCACTCGGAGGCGATTATTACTGAGAGCTATACAAATGCGCAGAAGTTTCTCGATGAAGTAGATGCTGCGGCAGTGTATGTAAACGCTTCGACACGGTTTACGGACGGCTTTGAGTTCGGGTACGGCGCGGAGATCGGCATCAGCACCCAGAAGCTGCATGCGCGCGGACCTATGGGGCTGACAGCGCTCACCACAACGAAATATATCATCTACGGCAGCGGGCAGGTTCGCCCGTAAGCGAAGATAGAAGAGGGGCTGAAGCAGGATTTCTGCAAAGCCCCCTTTTTGCGGCTGCACGAGTCAAAGCACTGGTATGAGTGTGACCTTGGCGGCTGCACGGTCAGCCGGGCAGGCATATTTTGCGAGGCAGCTTCATACAATACCCCTGAACAGATGGGTGTATGGAGGTGTCAGATGGTACGCTTTGACAGAATTTATCCATATGATGACATGTTCCAGTATCTGCAGGAGCTTTCCGGACGGTTTGCGTCCTTTACCATCCTGAGAATGATCGGGGAGAGCCACGATGAGAGGCTGATACCGATGCTTCGGGTGGGAACGGGTGCGAAGGTGCTCTTATGCACAGCGGGGATTCACGGAAGGGAGAGTTTAAATCCCACAGTGCTTCTGCGGATGATGGAGGATTACTGCACAGCATATGAGAAGAAGGAGACAGTCGGCGGATACGACGTATACACGCTCCTGAACCGGTTTTCGATCTGCTTTATCCCACTTGTAAATCCCGATGGATATGAAATTGCGATAAACGGATTTTCTGCGGTCAGGAATCCGCTTCTGCGGAGGCTGTGCAGGATGCGGAGGATAAAAAGCAGTGAATGGAGGGGGAATGCCAGAGGGATTGATATTAACCGGAATTTTCCCTGCAGGTCATATACGCAGCAGCAGTTTTCGGAATATCCCGCGAGCGAACAGGAGACGCTGACGCTGATGCGCGTCATGAGCGACTATGATACGGCAGGGTATCTGGATTTTCACTCCAGGGGCGAACTGCTTTATTATTACCGTCATGCAATGACAGATACATATAATGCGAGGTGCAGGGAGCTGGCCGAGTATCTTTCCGGTTTGAGCGGTTACCGACTGGGGCTGCCGGAAGAGGAATTTCCGGCAAAGGGGACAGGAGGCAGCAGCGTGAACTTCTATTCAGAACATATGCAGCAGCCGGCCGTGACCGTGGAGACGGTACCGGAGGACTGCGGCTTTCCGCTGCCCGTCGAGCAGTGCGAACGCGTTTACGAACAGATCCGCCGTCTCCCGATCGGCACTTTGGCGTGCTGTGCGGCATCAGAGAAGAATATCCGTAAGGTGCGGGGGAGGCGTGTAATTTTCTGTTGAATTTTTGGATTTCTACCTATATAATAGGACACGAAGGTCAAAAAAGGGATAAAGAACGAAGGGAAATTTAGAATGTATACGGAAAGAGAACTGGAACAGAAAGTTGAAGAGATAGATTTATATATGCCGGTTCCCGAACAGGAGGAAGAGCGGCAGCTATATTATCTGAAGAAGTGCCGGGAGCTTCTGCGTGAGCAGGCCGGGGCTGCGGGCAGGAAGATGACGTTCTGCGTGACGACGTTCGGCTGCCAGATGAATGCGAGAGACTCCGAGAAGCTCGAGGGAATTCTGGAGCTCATCGGATATGAAAAGACAGACGAAGAACATGCGGATTTTGTAATCTATAATACCTGTACCGTGCGTGAGAACGCGAACTTAAAGGTTTATGGCAGACTTGGCTATCTCCACTCGCGCAAGAAGAAGAATCCGCATCTGATGATCGGTCTGTGCGGCTGTATGATGCAGGAACCGCAGGTAGTCGAGAAGATTAAAAAGAGCTATCGTTTTGTGGATTTGATCTTCGGTACGCACAATATCTTCAAGCTCGCGGAGATTCTGGCAGACCGACTGGAGCAAGGAAAGATGGTCATCGACATCTGGAAGGACACGGATCAGATTGTGGAGAATCTGCCCGTAGACCGCAAATATCCGTTTAAGTCCGGCGTCAATATCATGTTCGGCTGCAACAACTTCTGCAGCTACTGCATCGTGCCGTATGTGCGCGGCAGGGAGAGAAGCCGCGCTCCTGAGGATATCATTGCGGAGATTGAAAATCTAGTGAAGGATGGCGTGGTCGAGGTCATGCTGCTGGGACAGAATGTAAATTCTTACGGAAAGAACCTGGAGCATCCGGTCACATTCGCGCAGCTTCTGTCGCGTATCGCACAGATAGAAGGCTTAAAGCGTATCCGCTTCATGACATCGCATCCGAAGGATCTTTCCGATGAACTGATTGAAGTCATGGCAAAGAATCCCAAGATCTGCCGTCATCTGCATCTGCCGGTACAGTCCGGAAGCAGTGCGGTGCTTAAGGCGATGAACCGCCGCTATACGAAGGAGCAGTATCTTGCACTCGTGGATAAGATTCGCGCTGCAGTGCCTGATATTTCTCTGACGACAGATATCATCGTGGGCTTTCCGGGCGAGACAGAGGAGGATTTCCAGGAGACGCTCGATGTAGTTCGGCGTGTGAGATACGACAGCGCATTTACATTCATTTACTCCAAGAGGAGCGGCACTCCTGCAGCCGCGATGGAAAATCAGGTGCCGGAGGACGTGGTGAAGAATCGTTTCGACAGACTGCTTCATGAAGTGCAGGAGATTTCCAAGGAAATGTCCTCACGGTTTACCAATACAGTGCAGGAAGTGCTGGCAGAGGAAGTTAACGACCACGATCCGTCGCTTCTGACCGGGCGTATGGGAAATAACCTGCTCGTTCATTTCCCGGGAGATGCATCGATGATCGGATCGCTTTTAAATGTACACCTTGATGAATGCAGAGGATTTTACTATATGGGAAGCGTTGTCCGCGAGAATGAGCAGGAGGTAGAATAGTGGCTTTATCACCAATGATGCAACATTACCTGGATACGAAGAAGGCGTATCCGGGCTGTATACTTTTTTATCGGCTCGGGGACTTCTATGAGATGTTTTTCGAGGACGCGACAACAGTATCAAAGGAGCTGGAGCTGACTCTGACCGGAAAGGACTGCGGATTAAAGGAGCGGGCGCCGATGTGCGGTGTCCCGCACCATGCGGCGGAAACGTATATCAACCGCCTGGTGGAGAAGGGATATAAGGTTGCCATCTGCGAGCAGATGGAGGATCCGAAGCTCGCAAAAGGCATGGTGAAGCGTGAGGTTGTACGCGTGGTCACTCCGGGTACCATTTTAAATACGCAGGGGCTTGACGAGTCCAAAAATAATTATCTGATGTCGATTGTGTATATCCAGGACCGCTTCGGAATTTCCGTGGCGGATATTACCACCGGTACATGTATGGTGACGGAGGTCGACAAGGCGCGAAAGCTGCTTGATGAGATCAACAAATTCATGCCGGCAGAGATTATCTGCAATCAGTCCTTTCTTGTCAGCGGCATTGACCATGAGGATTTAAAGAACCGCATGGGGATCTGCATCAATGTGCTGGAATCCTGGTATTTCGATGATGCAAAGTGCCAGCAGACTTTAAAAGAGCACTTTAAGACGATTTCGCTTGAAGGTTTGGGGATGCAGGATTACGACTGCGGTGTAATCGCAGCGGGTGCACTGTTTCAGTATTTGTTTGAAACACAGAAGAACAGTCTTACACACATGACTACGATCACGCCGTATACGGCGGAGAAGTATATGCTGCTCGACAGCTCAACCCGCCGCAACCTGGAGCTGGTGGAAACGATGCGAGAGAAACAGAAGAGAGGTTCCCTTCTGTGGGTGCTGGACAAGACGAGGACTGCGATGGGAGCGCGTCTTCTGCGAAGCTTCGTGGAGCAGCCTCTGATTGACAGTGCAGAGATCAATCTGCGTCTTGATGCGGTGGAGGAGATGAACGAACGCGCTATGCTGCGCGACGAGATCCGCGAATACTTAAATCCGATCTATGATATGGAACGCCTGATCAGCCGCATCAGTTATCAAAGCGCGAGTCCCAGGGATCTCATTTCTTTTAAATCATCCCTGGAGATGCTGCCGTTCATCAAGCAGCTTCTCTCTGAGTTTGACAGTGAAATGCTGCGCAGAATCAATGAGCAGCTCGATCCGCTTGAGGACATCTGCAGTTTGATCTCGGCGGCAATCAATGAAGATCCGCCGCTTGCAGTCAGGGAAGGCAATATTATCCGTGATGGCTATAATGAGCAGGTGGATAAGTACCGAAATGCTAAGAAAGAAGGAAAACACTGGCTGGCACAACTCGAGTCCGAGGAGAGAGAGAAGACGGGAATCCGAAATCTGAAGATCAAGTTCAACAAGGTCTTCGGCTATTATCTGGAGGTTACGAATTCGTTTAAGGAGCTCGTGCCGGAATATTATACGAGAAAGCAGACCATGGCGAACGCAGAGCGGTATATTATCCCGCGTTTAAAGGAGCTGGAAGATACGATTCTCGGCGCGGAAGACAAGCTTTTTGCGCTGGAGTATGAACTGTTCTGCGAGATCCGAAGCCGCATTGCTGACAACGTGGTGCGTATTCAGCAGACAGCGAAGGCAGTAGCGGCGGCGGACGTATTCTCGGCGCTGTCTCATGTAGCGCAGCACTGTGATTTCGTTCGGCCAAAGATCAATACAAAGGGCGTCATTGATATTAAGAACGGGCGCCATCCCGTAGTGGAGCGCATGATTCCGAACGATATGTTCATTGCGAATGATACATATCTTGATAATGGCAGCAACCGCGTGTCCATTATTACGGGACCGAATATGGCCGGAAAGTCGACATACATGCGGCAGACGGCGCTTATTGTGCTTATGGCACAGATCGGATCCTTCGTACCGGCGGAGAAGGCGAATATCGGAATTGCCGACCGCATCTTCACTCGGGTGGGCGCATCAGACGACCTTGCGAGCGGACAGAGTACGTTCATGGTGGAGATGACCGAGGTGGCAAATATTCTTAGAAATGCGACGTCGAACAGCCTGTTGATTCTCGATGAGATCGGGCGCGGCACAAGCACCTTCGACGGTCTGAGCATTGCCTGGGCGGTCATTGAACACATCAGCAACCCAAAGCTCCTGGGTGCGAAGACACTTTTTGCGACGCAATATCATGAGCTGACGGAACTGGAAGCGAAGCTTCCGGGAGTCAATAATGACTGTATTGCTGTCCAGGAGGAGGGCGATGCCATCGTATTCCTCAGCAAGATTGTAAAGGG
>CALWSC010000049.1 GCA_944384105.1 uncultured Lachnospiraceae bacterium
AACACACCTTACTTCTGCTTTAACGATTCGCTACCCTCCTCAACCACCTCTGCCGGACGTCCCAGCGGTCCGCCTAAACCCATAAAATCGTCCCCTGCCTGTAATCTTGTAAATTTCTCGGTGGATGCTCCCACAGGCTGGAATACAATCGTAATCGTTCCTGCTTCTCTGTCGTAATCACAGATAGTCAGAGGGATACGCTCTCCGACCTCATCCATCTTGACAATGACAAACTGTCCTGGCTGGCAGTGCTTTGCTACGCGCGGGGCTTCTACTACCATAAGGTAGATATTTTCAGCCAGCTTTTCCGCTCTACAAATCTTATACATAGTTTCCTCCTCGTATTGTATATTTGGCGGTGCCATTACAAAATGTCTCCGCCTTTTAACAAAGGGTTCATAGGCTCTTTGTTATTATCTCGGTTATTCTCCGGATTCCGGAGTCGGTGTGGGTGTCGGCAGCGGCGTCGATGCAGGTGTCGGAGTAGACTCCGGCGTCGGCGTAGGTGTCGGCGTAGCCTTTGGTTTTGCAGACTGCAGCGTGTATGTCTCTGACGATACAGCGCTCGCTTTTCCATACTGATTGACGGAAATCACATATAGCGTGTGCCTTCCCTCCGGCATCGCGATGCCCTCGGATGTATATAACTTACTGTCTGTCGTCGGCATCTCGTCAAATGCATAATACGCCTTGCAGTTTTCCTGCACAAAGACGTAGATGGTTGTGTCCATGTCGTCGGTATATGTGCCTGATCCCAGCGCTATCTGCGGAGGTGCCGGGGCTTTCAGCGTAATCGTATACGTATTGACTGTCAGATCGCTCTTGATCCCCTTGCTGTTGACTGCAAGAGCGCTCACTACGGTAGTCCCTTCACCAAGACGGATCGGACCGCCGTATATCGTACTGTCCTCAGTGGCAGTGCTGCCATCGGTTGTATAGTAAATCGTGGAGCCCTCCCCGGCGCTCAGGCGAAGGGAAAAGATCTGATAATACTCCCCGCCCTCCATGCCGAAGGTGACCGGCTCGCAGATATAATCCGCATATTTCTTTCTGATGGAATCTGAGGTACACTTATCCATCAGCTCCTTGATCTTATCCGTCTCTTTCTCAGACTCATACAGCTCCAGAAGCTGCCCGTATCCGTCGCTGTTTTCCGGATCCCTCTCTATGACGGCGAGCAGCTCTTTTTCAGCGTCGTCCTGCTCCCCAAGCGCCGTATAAATCCGTGCTCTCAGAAGCGACGCTTTCAAGCTGTCCGGCTCCAGCGCAGCCGCACGGCTGGCGTAATCGAGCGCTTCCTCATAGCTTTTGTTCGAGTATGCACTCTCGGCACGCTCAATCTGATAATCAAAAGAATTATAATTCCTGTGATCCATATATGCCTTAACGGCGAGAAGGACTGCCAGGCACGCCAGCAGCAGGGCAATACCCACAGCAATCGGACGAACCTTATGCTTCTTATGAACATTCCCTGCCTCCCCATCCGGGGATTGGGTATTCGCCTCCTTCTTTTTCTCCGGCTGCGCCTCAAAGAGACGGCTGCCCAGCGTGTCATAATTCGGCACAAGCTGAACTTCCTGTCCGCAGCGGGAACAGAACAGCTTTCCTTCCTCGATGTCTGCTCCGCATCTTGAACACTTCATATTTTTTCCCCTTTTCTATATCATACATCCCCTAGAGCGATTGTTCAATATAATTCTCAAACTGCTCCTGAGACATCAGAACCTTACGAGGCTTGGTTCCCTCCTCTTCACCCACAACACCGGCTTCACAGAGCTGATCCATAATGCGGGCGGCGCGGTTGAATCCGATCTTAAACATCCTCTGAAGCATTCCTATGGATGCCTTGTCCTTTTCTATGATGAATTTACCGGCCTCCACAAAGTAAGCATCCCGGTCATTTCCTCCCGAAGCCCCGGGAGCTGCCGCAGCCGATCCGCTGTTGATCTTCTGTTCTACATCGCTGTCATAGACATTTTCTCCTGCATTCTGTGAGAGAAATTCGACAACATCGGAGACTTCACGGTCAGAGACAAATGCACCCTGCAGCCGCGCCGGCTTCTGATAGCCCTGCGGATAGAAGAGCATATCACCCTTTCCGAGCAGCTTCTCCGCCCCGTTCATATCAAGAATTGTACGGGAATCCACACCTGAGGACACGGAAAAAGCAATTCTCGACGGCATGTTCGCCTTGATCAGTCCCGTGATAACGTTCACCGATGGTCTCTGCGTCGCAATAATCAAATGGATACCTGCAGCACGGGCAAGCTGCGCCAGGCGGCAGATAGCATCCTCGACCTCACCGGGCGCAACCATCATCAGATCCGCGAGCTCGTCCACGATAATTACGATCTGCGGCATTTTCTGCGGCTTCGACGGATCGTCAATGCCGCTGATACTTTCCACCTTGGCATTGTATCCTTTGAGATCCCGGACATTGTACTGGGCGAATTTGTTGTATCGGTCTGTCATCTCCGCAACGGCCCAGTTGAGAGCGCCGGCTGCCTTCTTCGGATCTGTTACCACCGGGATGTACAGGTGAGGGATACCGTTGTAAACGCTTAACTCCACAACCTTCGGATCAATCATAATGAGCCTGACATCCTCCGGGCGCGCTTTATATAAAATACTCATGATCAAAGTATTGATGCACACGGATTTACCGGAGCCTGTCGCCCCCGCAATCAAAAGATGCGGCATCTTTGCGATGTCCGCGACAACCGGCTGGCCTGCGATGTCCTTTCCTGCTGCAAAGGCAAGAGAAGAAGGATGATTCTTAAACGCCGGAGATTCCAGCAGGTCACGCAGCATAACCGGACTGTTTGTGGCGTTCGGCACCTCAATGCCGACTGCCGCCTTGCCGGGGATCGGAGCCTCGATACGCACGTCCGCAGCGGCAAGGTTCAGCTTAATGTCATCCGTAAGGTTTACGATCTTGCTGACCTTTACACCCTGCTCAGGCTGCAGTTCATACCGTGTAACCGTTGGACCGCAGCTTACATTTGTAAGCGTTGCATTGACGCCGAAGCTGTGCAGTGTTTGCTGCAGCTTCATCGCAGTCTCCCGTACATGCTTTTCGGAATCACCGGATGCCTTGCCGTCGCCTTTCTTTAAGAGAGTGATCGGCGGAAAATGGTATACCGGAGGCTCTTTGGGCTCCTGACTGGAAATTTCCTGCTGAATATTTTCAATTCCCTGGGCAATTTCTTCGCTCGAGGACTTCGGATTCTTCGCCGAAGCATGTTCCGCTTTCTTCCCATCCGATCTGGTTTTCTTATTTCCTGAGAGAACTTCCTCCCGGATATCCTCCGGAAGATCCGGTTCGGGCTCTGAACGCACGATGGAAAATTCCGGCTGAAATTCAGGGAAGGGAGCTTCTGCGGCAGCCATTTCCGGAACGGGATCCTCTTTTGACTTCTCCCTTTTGCCGCGGCTCTTCTTATCAGAAGACTCCTCGGCGCTTCCTATAATCAGCTCTCCATCAAAATAGGATGAAGCACGCTCCTTCTTCGGCTTCTGCTCTTTAGCCTCCTCGCGTTTCCTGCGCAGATCTTCCTGCGCGCTGCGGGCACTTTTATATACCCTGGATCCCTGGTTTTGAAGCTGGCGAAGAATCGGGCGCTGCGTCATGATGATTACAGAGATGATAAGCCCCGCAACGAGAATCACATACGCCCCGGCGACGCCGAATGCAAAACCCAGAAGCTTTACAAGGAGTGCTCCAAGAATACCGCCTCCGGTCTTGTCCTGAGCACAGAGCCTGTAGAGTTCAGACAGCGTAGCGTTTTTGTCATAGCCTACCATCAGAAGCTGCATAAAGCCGCAGAAAAATAAATACGTCCCCGCCGCTCCCCCAAGCTTTCGCCCGACCAGCGGATTCGAGGCATTTGCTATCCAAAATGCCATCCCGAAGAACAGCACAAACGGAAACAGATACGCAATCACACCGAACAGTCCGAAGAAAAATGTGCTGACAGCGTTTCCTACAATGCCTCCGATGCCGAGATTGCTGATAAACAGCAGAATACAGACTGCCATAACTGTCAGGATCAGAATCTCCAGACTCAGCCCTCTGCCGGCGGAGCAGTCGGTCTTCGCGTGCTTCTTACTGCGCGAAGCCGTCTTTTTGCCGGAGGATGGCTTCGATGCTGTACGCTTCTTGGATGCAGATGTTTTTTTCTTAGTCGATGTCACAAAACGATGCTCCTCCCTGCCGTCTATACGGCAAAATAACTGATAACTGCGGCAATTCCAACGAGAAAACAATAGTAGGCAAATCCGCGCAGTCTTTTTTTCAAAAGAACACGCTGCATAAAACGGATACATAAAAAGCCGGTAAGAGCTGCCGCTGCGATACCGAGAAGATATTCCAGGATCAGCATTCCGCCAAAATCCGCTCCCGCGGCATGTGCCAGCACCACGATCACTGCACCGATGACTGCGGGTACGGACAGCAGAAACGAGTACATCACAGAAAACTTTCTGTTCAGCCCCAGCAAAAGGCAGATGCCTATGGTAATTCCCATACGGGAAATGCCGGGAAACACAGCAGCTCCCTGAAATGCGCCAATCACCGCCGCCTGCCACAGCGCGACATCCTTTGGGATTCTGCTGCCCGGCTTGATGCAGTCTGCCACAAGCAGTATCACGCCTGTGATAAAGAATCCGATTCCCGGTGCGAGCAGAGAACCCGCTGCCTTTACGGAAAATCCATGCATCAGAAGCCCGACGGCGGCTGTAACAGCCGTGGAGATAAGCAGCAGCAGAAACAGTCTGCGATAATTGCTCTGAAACAGCTTCTTGTACCGCTGCTCTTTCTCCGGCATACGCCTGTTCAGATACCAGATCTTTGCGTTATCCACGATATCCAGCAGTATTCGGATGCCGTCGAGTGCAAGCTGCTTTAACTCCTTCTGAAACAGAAAAATCACTGCCGCCAGCGTGCCGATATGAATCAGCGTCTCGAACAGAAGCCCTCTTCCGATGGTGATGCCGCTTACATTCTCCAGCAATACAATATGTCCGGAGCTGCTCACAGGCAGGAATTCCAGAAGTCCCTGCAAAATCCCCATCAGAATCGCCTGTAAAAAAGTCATAAAATAAATCCTCTGTTTGTCTTATATTTTGCTGAAACCGTTTCCGAAAGAATACGCAGATATTCGGAAACAGTCTATCGATTGTTAATTATATCATAAGATTTTATCGGATACAACACAAAAAAAGCGCCCCCGTTTCCGGAAACGCTTTCCGATTTATTTTTCAGTCCCTGTTTCTGCGATCGTCCATCATCTGATGCAGCTTGGCGAGTGCCTCAGAGATTCCGCCCACTTCATTGATGAGACCTTCTTCCACCGCCTGCTTTCCATCCAGCATTGTTCCCACATCCTTGACAAGCAGTGAGGTGTCGAGCATCAGCTGTTCAAGACGCTGCTGGCTGATATTGGAATGGCTGGAGATGAAGCCTGTGATACGATCCTGCGTCTTTTCCATATTTCGGTACGTCTGAACCACACCGATGAAGGTACCGTTCGTGCGCACCGGATGAATGACCATGGTTGCACTCGGCACGATAAACGAGTAATCCGCAGACACGGCGAGCGGCACTCCGATCGAGTGACCGCCGCCCAGTACAAGGGAGACAGACGGCTTGCTCACAGACGAAATCATCTCAGCGATCGCAAGCCCCGCTTCCACGTCTCCGCCCACGGTATTGAGCAGGATCAAAAGTCCGTCGATTTTATCATTTTCCTCTACCATAGCAAGGTTCGGAAGGATGTGTTCATACTTTGTCGCCTTCGTTCTCTCTCCCAGCGCTTCGTGTCCCTCTACCTCACCGATAATAGACAGAAGGTAGATATTGCTCTGAAGTTCTATGATATTTCCCTTTAAATCTCTTTGTTCCATGTGATACACACTCCTTTTTGACAGTATGCTTCACATGCGGGAAAATTATGCAGCCGCCGCTACTGAAATCTGTCCACGTCGGCTATCGAACGTCTGGCAGTGGAACTGAAGAGCTCCGGCGTACGTATAATAAAGGTAATTTCCATATTCCCTGTGTTATCAAACCCCATGATCTCAAGGTTGAACTGGCTGTGGTCTTTCGCATTCCAGGTCATAGACTCAGCACTCCCGTAGTCCAAATCTATTAAAGCCTCCATACCAGTATCCAGCTCCTGAGCAAGAAGGGCGGAAGCGTAATACGGTTCCGGAAGATTCTGGTTTACCCACGGAAGAATTTCATTCAGCAGGATCCGCGCGGCTTCCTCTGTAGAAATACGGATAGTCACTATTACATCAGAAAGCCAGTTTCCCGCTGAAAAACTATAGCTTTCCTGCACTTCGCACCCTGAAACCTCATCCCAGAAAGCGCTTTTTACTGTATAACCATCCATGATGTCGTTGATCGTGAATTTTTTCAGGATATCCGCATTCTCAATGTCTCTTGCTTCCTTTACATCCTCCCAGGAATCCGACCACTTCAGCCCGTCAGCATAGAAACCGATTCCATCATATACAAAAAAGTCACGCAAAACCTTAATATCCTCCGGATCTGCCTCCCGAACAGCCGCTTCTTTTTTTCCGCACCCGCACAGCCCCAGTGCGGCGATGATTCCGATAAAAATAAAAATCCTTTTCAATCCTCTCCTCATTATCAATGCCTCCTTCCATTTCTTATTTTACAAAAGCCTCACACCTCTCTCCATCGCAGATTCCCTCTTTCTCTATTTTTTTATTATCTGTATTTTATCATATTAATCACACAAAAAAAAGAGCCTCCATAAGGCCCTTGAAAACTACAGGATGAGTTTTCACTCATCCTGCGATATATTTACTCTTCCCAGTTATGATATACATACTGTACGTCGTCATCGTCCTCCAGCAGATCCAGCGTCTTCTGAAGGTTCTTGACTGCGTCGTCATCCGTCAGCGTCACATATGTCTGCGGGATCATGGTTACGTCGGCTTCTGCCATCGGAATTCCCTCTTTCTCAAGAGCCTCGCGTACTGTGGAG
>CALWSC010000050.1 GCA_944384105.1 uncultured Lachnospiraceae bacterium
GATTTACATCTGACGAATGGACACCCCCTGTATCGTCAAGCGGATTGCCCGCTTCACATTCTCTTATAACCGAATGGCTGTCTTATACGGTCATGATCTCCTTGGACTTCGCTTCTACAGACTTGTCAACCTCTTTGATATACTTATCGGTTACTTTCTGGATCTTCTCCTCCAGCTCTTTGATCTCATCCTCGGAAACATCGGACTTTGCCAGCTTCTTAAAAGCATCGTTGGCATCCCGGCGGATATTGCGCACTGCGACCTTTGCCGCCTCGCCCTTCTTCTTGACATCCTTTACGAGCTCTTTTCTGCGCTCCTCTGTGAGCTCCGGGAATACGAGACGGATCATTTTGCCGTCATTTGTAGGATTGATTCCCAGATCAGAGACAAGGATTGCCTTCTCAATCTGCTTTAAGAGCGAACCGTCCCACGGCTGAATCTGAATCATGCGCGCCTCCGGAACAGAGATATTCGCCACCTGCTGCAGCGGAGTCGGCGCTCCGTAATAGTCTACAGTAATGCGGTCGAGCACATGCGGATTCGCGCGTCCTGCGCGGATCGTTCCGAGCTCGCTGTCCAGATTCTTGAGCGTCTTGCTCATCTTAGTATCGTATGCTGCAATTCTTTCATCCATGCTTACCTATCCTCCTGTATCTTTAATCCACCAGGACTTTTGTCCCGGTAATCTTTCCATGTGCCGCGTTCACTATGCTGTCCTTCTCATTTAGCCCGAACACCAGCATCGGCATCTTGTTCTCCATGCAGAGAATTGATGCGGTCAGATCGACAACTGCCAGCTTCTTGTCGATAACCTCCTGGATGTGCACCTCGTCATATTTCTTCGCGTCCGGATTATCCTTCGGGTCGCTGTCGTACACACCGTCAACTGCTTTTGCGAGAAGAATCGTATCCGCTTCAATCTCAATCGCGCGCAGGACTGTCGCTGTATCCGTGGAAAAGTACGGATGTCCTGTACCGCCCGCAAAGAATACCACCATATTGCGCGCAAGGTATCTGTTTACGCGGTCCTTGGAAAACTCCTTAGTGAAAGAACCGCAGGCAAACGGCGTCAGAACCGCTGTCTCCATTCCCTGTGAGCGGAAGATCTCAGATGTATAGATACAGTTCATCACCGTTGCAAGCATACCGATCTGATCCGCCTTTGTGCGGTCAATATTCTTGCTGCTCCTTCCTCTCCAGAAATTGCCGCCGCCGATCAGGACCGCCACCTGGATACCCTCATCCACCAGAAGCTTCACCTGGCGCGCCACCTCTGTGACAGTAGCCTCATCAAAGCCGGTCTTCTTGTCCCCGGCAAGCGCTTCACCGCTTAATTTGAGCAAAACTCTCTTCATGCTTCGGATTCTCCTTAATGTTTGATATTCGGCGGAATATTCCAAATAATTCCCCGATAACTACAGCTATTGTATCATAAATAATCAGAAAATGTAACCCTTTTTTCAGATCTGATAGCTGATAAAAATATCGTATACCGCACGGATCGCAGCCTCGAAGTCACGTTCCTCCACGCCAACAATGATGTTCAGCTCACTGGAGCCCTGATCAATCATCTTGACGTTGATATGCGCGTGTGCCAGTGCGGAGAAAATTCTTCCCGCAGTACCGCGGTTCTGGCGCATACCCCGGCCCACAACAGCAATCAGTGCAAGATCAGACTCCAGTTCAATTGTATCCGGCGCAACTGTTCTGTGAAGCCCTGCAATAATATTCTGTTCCTTCTCCTGGAAGTCCCGCTGGTTGACGTAGACAGTCATGGTATCGATACCTGACGGCACATGCTCGATAGACAGGCCGTTGTCCTCAAATACCTGCAGCACTTTGCGCACAAAGCCCACCTCAGCATTCATCATATCCTTCTCAATGTGGATGGATGCAAAGCCCTTCTTGCCGGCAATTCCGGTGATTGTATAGTTCGGCTTCGTGCAGGTGCTCTCCACAATCAGCGTTCCCCTGTCCTGCGGCTTGTTCGTGTTGCGGATATTGATCGGGATGCCTGCCTTTCTCAGCGGGAAAATGGCGTCCTCGTGCAGAACCGTCGCGCCCATATAGGAGAGCTCGCGAAGCTCCTTATATGTAATCGTCGAGATCACCTCCGGATTCTCCACGATTCTCGGGTCTGTCACCAGAAATCCTGATACATCTGTCCAGTTTTCATACAGATCTGCGTCCACTGCCTTTGCCACAATGGAACCCGTCACGTCAGAGCCGCCGCGGGAGAACGTCTTCACCGTGCCGTCCAGCTTTGCGCCGTAAAATCCCGGCACCACCACGCGCTCCATATCGGAAAGGCGCTCGCGCAGCGCGCGGTCAGTCTCTTCTGCGAGAAAAGTTCCCTGCTCGTCAAAGAAGATTACCTCAGCCGCGTCCACAAACTCATATCCGAGGTATTCAGCCATAACGATGCCGTTCAGATACTCTCCCCGGGAAGCCGCGTAGTCATCGCCCGCCCCTGCTGCAAACTGCTCCTCAATAACCGCAAACTGCTCGTCCAGACAGAGACTTAAACCCAGTCCCTCGATAATCTCCTGGTAACGCTCCTCGATCTTTTTAAGCTTCTCATGAAACGGTCTGCCAGCAACGGCAGTATGGTAGCAGTCATAGAGCATATCCGTTACTTTTGTATCGTCGGCAAAGCGCTTGCCCGGCGCGGACGGAACCACATACCTTCTCGCCTCGTCGCTTCGGATGATATCTCCCACCTTTTTAAACTGTGCGGCGCTCGCCAGCGAACTGCCTCCAAATTTTACAACCTTTTTCATAATAATATTCTCCTTCGCATATTTTTCAAAAAGCATATGACCTTTTGCCCCCGGCATTATATCATTCATTTTATGTTCTTGTCGAATTTATGTCAAACATTTTTTTCAATTCTCGTCTTCTCTTCCTGCTGCGCACGAATCCGCCGAATTTATTATAGAAATAAAAAGACTGTACAAGCAGTGCATTCCACTTCCCGAGGCGGTCTTTAGTGCGTCTCTTATAGTATGTTCCGCCGCACTCAATTCTCGGATTCGACCGGACAAAACGTATCAGATCGGACTCCTTTTTAATCCAGTCCGGCAGCTCAGTATATGCCATGCCTATGTTGTCCGTCTTATGAGAATCGCTGCCGCCGAAACCCGGTTTATGATAGCGCTGTGCGAGCCGTGCCGCTGCCTCGTTATCCTCAGGCTCTTCGCAGGAGTTAAAAATCTCCACAAAATCAGACTCCTTCATAATCCGCACCGGCAGCCCTTTTCGCATCCTTGTTGTTGCAAAGCTTAAATATCTCTCTCCGCACGGATGCGCAGGTCCAAGGATGCCTCCGTAGTGATGTACGATTTTTACGAGCAGATGTACCGGAAGCCCGCGCATCTCAAGGATCCGAAGCTTCACTCCTTCCGGCATAATCACCAGAATATGCCCGCAGTCGATCGTATCGTACTCCACCCCCTTTAACACCACGAAATCGTGATGCCGCTTTCCGCGGATGGAATCCTTCCACTGGCGGTAGCCGTCGTAAGAGTTATGATCCGATACCAGCATCCCGCCAAAACCGAGCTGCTTAAGCCTTCTGATATAATCCTCTATCACTACCTGCCCGTCCATGGACCCTTCTCTCGTATGACAGTGCATATCAAACTTCATCATTATCATCTTCTTTCTTTACTCTGAAAATCCGCCGCCGGTTGGCGGCATGCATTCAGGGATGCCGACTGCACCTGTCTGGCTGTCTGTCTATTTTTCCCCGCCCGCCTGTGAATTATGCGTGCGCGGCGTCCTCCAGCATCAGAAATGCGCCCAGATTGCCTCTTTTGCCGCCGGATGCGCGGTGGGAAAAGAGAAAATCAGGATTGCAGCATGTGCAAAGCTGCGGCATAGAGATGTTTTCTTCCGGGATGCCTGCATCGGTGAGCACGAAGCGGTTGGCCTCCCAGAGATTTAGCTGATACTTTCCGTTCTGCCTGTCAAGCAGAATCGCATCGTGGATCTGCCTGGGGAACTCCCGGTAAAACTGTTCTGCCACGTCTTCGCTTACCTCATAACAGTCCATGCAGATTGACGGTCCGATCGCCGCGATCATATCTCTGGGATCTGTTCCGAACTCCCGGCGCATAGCCTCCACGGTATGCGCTCCCATGCGGCTGACCGTTCCCCTCCAGCCGGAGTGGCTAAGCCCGATCGCCTTGTGTTTTACATCCACAAAGTACAGCGGCACGCAGTCCGCATAGAACGTTGCGAGCGCCACGCCGGGCTCGTCCGTAATCATTCCGTCCACGTCAAAAAATGACTTCTCACGCAGCAGTCCGTTCCCGCAGTCCGCCCTGGTCACACGCCGGACATTTACCGTGTGTGTCTGATCCGAACACACAATGGACTCCTCTGGAATCCCAAGCGCCCCTGCAATACGCCGGAAATTCTCCCGCACGCAGAGTTCATCGTCCCCCCGCGTAAAGCTTAAGTTCATCGTACTCCACATGCCGCCGCTTACACCGCCAAGCCGCGTGGAAAAACCGTGCTTTACAAGCCCGGTACGCTCCAGCGCAGGATAGCTTAAATATACCACGCCGTCCTTCTCGCAGACCCTTGGGCGGTCGGCGCTGTCTTTCTGCCACTTGATGTTGATCATATCTTCTGCTCCTTTACAAAATAAAAATTCCAAATGCACCTGCCCGGCGTTCCCGAACCGTGGTGCGCCGAAGGCAAGATACATGCAGGTTTAGCTCATAAATGCATTTTGGTAGTGTACAAGCTCTTCGCCGCAAATCGCTATGACATCAAATCTGCAGAGCGTCTGCTCCCACAGCCCCTCCTGTACAAGGTACTGTGTCGCGGCACGGATAATGCGCCGCTGCTTCGCTCTATTGACAGCCTCCTCCGGCATACCGCTCTCCTCCCCGGAGCGGTACTTAACTTCTACAAATATCACTGTACCGTCCCGGTAGGCTATAAGATCAATCTCGCCTCTGGGGCAGCGAAAATTCTGCTCCAGGATCCGATAGCCTCTGCCGGTAAGGTACGCAGCAGCCTGCCGCTCCTTTGCGGCTCCAATAACTCTCTTATTCAAATCCCGGTCCCTGTTCCGGCTCTCTTTTATTCCCCTTTACTCTGTACAAAATGCCCGATGAAGCTGCGGCGGTGAATCGGGGATGGACCGAGTTCTTTGAGCGCCGCAATGTGCTTCTCAGAACCATAGCCCTTGTTGCTCTTAAAACCATAACCCGGAATGACTTCATCGTATTTCTCCATCAGGCGGTCTCTCGTCACTTTCGCCACAATGCTCGCCGCCGCGATGGATGCGCTCTTGGCATCACCCTTAATGATCGGCACCTGCTTTCCCTCAATACCCGGAATCGTCACTGCATCGTTTAAAAAGACCTGAGGCTTGACGGAAAGCTGTGATACAGCCTCACGCATCGCCTCATACGTCGCCTGAAGAATATTAGTCTCATCGATGCGCGCCGGGGAGCTATAGCCGATTCCCACAGAGACTGCCTTCTCCATAATGACATCATAGAGGCTCTCCCGCTTTGCACTGGTCAGTTGTTTGGAATCGTTCAGATACAGGATATCGCAGTCATCCGGCAGAATCACCGCTCCTGCCACCACAGGACCTGCAAGCGGTCCTCTGCCGACCTCATCGATGCCGCAGACCAAGCCCTGCGAGCGGTACTGGCGCTCATAAGCGAACATTGCGCGCATGCGTACTCTCTCCTGAGCAATCTTCTCCTCAATCCTGACAAACCGCGCCACCAATGCCTGGACGCCCTTTCTCTCATCCGCTGCATACATTTTAAAGAGCCTGGCGCGCTCACCTTCCGATGCATGCTCAAATTCCGACTTAATTTCCTGAATACTCTTCATTCGTAATCTCCTCTTTTTCTGCTCTGACACCAACTTACCATATCTTGGCCGGGATGTCCAGTTCTGTGCCGCGATTCGCACAAAAACCTTTGATCCTGCTGTTCCCGAAAAGGAATATGCCGCACGGCATTTATTTAAACCGTGCGGCATATGGAAACCTTACGCCTTTAACAGCTCTTCTGTTCTTCCTATGTATGCATTGTCTCCCATGCGCCTGAGATATGCAGCCGTCAGCTCCCTGTTCTGCGCAAAGTCCGGCTTGATGCCGGGATAAAGAAATGTTCCCTCCAAATAGCCGAGATAATGTGAGATTACAAGCAGCTCGGACTCCTGATCCTCATGATAGAACTTAAATTCCAGATAATTCTCTGCCTTCTGATCTGCCAATAGCTCACTGACCGCTTCTGTAAGCCTGCGGTACGCAGGAAGTTCCTCCAGAGGCTCCGTCCTCACGTATCCGGAAACTGCCTCATCCTGATACGGAAACCAGAGCTGCTCTTTCCTGGCGGAGCGCAGGCACATCTCCCTGCCGGCCTGCCATCCATAATGGATACATATCTCCTCCTGCTCCCGGTAAATCGCAAGAAGCTTATCCAGAATCTCAATCTGTTCCTGAGGGTACTCTTTTCTGAATACATCCTCTGCAGCTTTAATTTTTGCGCAGTCGTCCCGGCTCTCCTGATCCATGTGTTGTTCCATGTATGCAAGGGCACACTCCTTATGCATCTCATTCACTCTGTCAACTGTCGTCATATTTTTCCTCCTATTGTGATTTTGTCAGACATTTCGTCCGTCTTAGTTCCATATAGCAGCTAAATCCTCTTTTATCTTTTGTTTTCCCTGAAAATCTTCCGCCGGACAGGTGGCACGCATTCAGGTATACCGAATGCTTCCGCCAGATTTTCACGGAGTGTTCATGCTCCCGGCGGTCGGGCGCATGCATATATACTGCATAAATTCTGCGGCTTCAAAAAGTCAGAAATACCGCTTTCCTTATGCCGTACTCCTATTCTACACCAACGGCAGTGCAAATTCTGTCGAATCCTGTTGTTGATATCCCACTATTTTCTATATTTTAAACGAATAATGAATAAAAATAACTAATTCGACCAAACTCGTCTGAATCACATGCATATCTTTCAAAAATTTCTTGGATCATGAGGCCTACCTCATTAAAATATAGGATATTTAATTGTAAACTTTTTATAAATTTTCATGTACAAAGGAGGAATTTCTATGAAATCCGCCTGCACTCATCCATTTAATTTGTTGAAAGAGAGAAAAAATGCTGATTACTTGTCAGACATATATTTTTATGGCTGAAAATCTAACACTTAACAATGATAGGAGGATTAACTGATGAAAAATTATACAAGAGAAGAAAGAAAGATGCTGTTTAACAGTATTTTAAACAAACATCTGAAGAATTACAGAACCCGTCATAATATCACTCAGGAGCGCGCCGCGGAACTTCTGGATATGTCTGTCCGCTCCTATGTCTCTCACGAGAGCAGCAATTCCGGTTTTCAGGGTATAACCACGGCAAATTTTCTGCTCAGTCTCTCCCCGGAAGAGCTCAGCGACTTCCGCAGAGAATATTGGGAGAGTGTACACGGTGACAGCCAATAATATACTGCCTGTAAAACCCTCTGTGCTTCCTGCTTTTATTCAGAAAAAAGTAAGATGTACCATGTAGATTGAGGTAAACTTTTCCGATGCTGTGCTCTTTCTTCACGGGCTGAACGCGCGGATTACATTTCCTCTCATGGCGGCGCCGCCGCTTATGAACCTTATCAATGTCTCCTTTGCGTCAAAGCCTGAGCACTATACTGCTGAGGTGCTCAATAAAAGGCATGTCTTTACAGAAAACCGGGATTGCTGTACTCTGGATATACGTCTTGATGACGGCTCGGCTGAGACGTTTGAAGCAGCGGATGAGCTCTTCCTCGACGCGCTTCAGGAAGAGCCTCTGATCGTCTGCCGGAAAGAGTTTCTCTTCGGGATCCGCATGGCGTACATACACCGGTGAGGCATTTTGCGTTTGTATCTTGCATTTCGCATCCGGATATGGTATTCTTAGACTGGCAGCTGTAAAGGCTGCAGCAATTTCACATAACGACCGGGGAGCTCGCGCCGGAAGCGGGCTGAGAGTAGGCTGGATGCCTTGACCCGAATAACCTGATTTGGATAATGCCAACGTAGGGATTCAGCAAATACTATACGCGGATAGACGTACCAGGTTTATCCGCGTTTTCTATTTTCTCTCTCTGATCGGCACATACTCTCTGTCAGGCTGCAGTTAACGCAAAGGAGTGTATTTAAAATGCTTGGAAAATGTCTTGAAAATGTCAGAAACACTGTACCTCTTATCCACAACATCACAAATTACGTGACCGTAAATGATGTCGCAAATGTCCTGCTCGCGTGCGGGGGCAGCCCCATCATGTCCGATGAACCCGCAGATGTAGTGGATATCACCTCAATCTGCCAGGGTCTGAATATCAACATAGGGACACTGAATCAGCGCTCGATCGAAGCAATGTTTCTCGCCGGGAAGCGCGCCAACGAACTGCACCACACAGTTCTTCTGGATCCTGTAGGCGCAGGAGCAAGCGCTCTTCGCACCAACACCGCTGCGCGTCTCTTAAACGAACTTTCATTCACCGCTGTCCGCGGAAATATCTCCGAGATCAAGGCGCTTGCACAGGGCAGCGCAACCACCAAGGGAGTGGATGCGGATGTAGCAGACGCTGTCACTGAGGAAACACTCGATGCCTCCATTACATTTGTGAAATCTTTTGCCGGAAAGACCGGCTGTATCATCGCAGTGACCGGAGCGATTGACCTTGTTTCCGACGGGACTGCATGCTATGTGATACGAAACGGGCGGCCTGAGATGGGCAAAATCACCGGCACCGGCTGTCAGCTCTCCGGCATGATGACTGCCTTTCTCGCTGCAAATCCGGACGCTCTGCTCGAAGCGGCTGCAGCGGCGGTCTGCGCTATGGGGGTTGCCGGAGAGATCGGATGGAGCTGCATGCGCCCGGAGGACGGCAATGCGTCATACCGAAGCCGCATCATTGACGCAATCTGTAATCTCGACGGGGCCACCCAGGGAAAGGAGGCACGCTATGAAATTCGATAAAAAAGATCTGCTGCTGTACGCAGTCACGGACAGAAGCTGGCTGCATGGGAGGTCACTGCCAGACCAGGTGCGGGAGGCGTGCGAGGGCGGCGCGACGATGCTGCAGCTTCGGGAAAAGGAGCTTGACTATGGTCATTTTCTGGAGGAGGGACTTGAGATACAGAGGCTCTGCCGCAGCTTTCACATTCCCTTCATCATCAATGACAATGTTTCTCTGGCAAGGGAAATCTGTGCGGACGGCGTTCACGTCGGTCAGTCCGATATGGCTGCATGCGATGTGCGCGCACTGATTGGACCTGACAAGATCTTGGGCGTCTCCGCTCAGACTGTCGAGCAGGCAGTGCTCGCAGAGAAGAGCGGCGCAGATTATCTGGGCGTCGGCGCGGTGTTCCCGACCGGCTCCAAAGCCGATGCCGTGGAGGTCAGCCACAGTACGCTTCGCAGGATCTGCAGCGCAGTCTCAATTCCCGTCGTGGCAATCGGAGGAATCACCCAGGATAATGTTTTTCAGCTTGCAGACTGCGGCATCTGCGGCATCGCAGTCATCAGCGCGATATTCGCACAGCCGGATATCCGCACGGCATCTGCTGATCTGAAAGAGCGCACGCGCAGGGCGCTTTCCCTATGATCCGCGGCGCAGTCTTCGACATGGACGGCACGCTTCTGGACTCCATGGGGATCTGGACGGATGTCGGAGCGCGCTATCTTGCCGCACAGCATATAGAGGCAAACGAGCATCTTGGGGAAATTCTCTTTCCGATGTCGCTCGAACAGGGTTCGGTTTATCTCAAAACTCATTACCATCTTTCGGAGAGTACAGAAGAGATCCGTGCAGGCATACTGTCCATTATCCGGAATTTCTACGTCTCAGAGGTACGCTTAAAGCAGGGTGCAGCCGCATTTCTCAGTGAATTGTCCAAAAGAGGAATCCTGCTTGCCGCTGCGACCTCCAGCGACCGCGGCCTCATTGAGGCGGCGTGCGGGCGTCTTCGCATTCTGCCGTATTTTCAGCATATTTTCACATGCTCGGAAATCGGCGAGGGTAAGGACAGCCCCGCGATTTACCTTAAAGCCGCTGCATCTCTTGGCGCACAGCCCGGCGAGATCTTTGTCTTTGAGGATGCGCTTCACGCACTTTCAACCGCAAAGCAGGCGGGCTTTCGCACCGCAGCGGTTTATGACGCTTCCAGCGCAGACGATGCGCAGGCGCTGCGAACGACAGCGGAGATTTATCTTCGCGATCTGACAGACTTCTCACAGTTCTGGGCAGCCGTCTCGCAGTGACAGATATGCCAAAAACAGAGCCGGCAGGACTTCAAATCCGTGTCCTGCCGGTTCTGTGATTATCTTCTCGCCAGCTCCCTGGTAATATCTTCCCAGGTCACTCCCTTCTCCGCCATCAGTACCATAACATGATACAGGAAATCGGAAATTTCGTATTTAATCTCTTCCTTGTCCGGATTCTTCGCCGCTATTACGATCTCCGTACACTCCTCGCCCACCTTCTTCAGGATTTTGTCAATTCCCTTATTAAACAGGTAGTTTGTGTAGGAACCATCTTTTGGATGCTCCTTTCTGTCCAGGATTACATTATAGACGTCCTGGAACACCTTGCGCGGGTTGGTGTCATCATACTCTTTCTTGACAAGCTCATGAAAGAAGCACGTTCTGTTTCCCGTATGACACGCTGCACCCACCTGAGAAACCTTCGCGAGCAGTGTGTCATTGTCACAGTCAAGTGTCAGGGACTTCAGATACTGGACGTGTCCGGACGTCATTCCCTTTGTCCAAAGCTCATTGCGGCTTCGGCTCCAGTACGTCATTTTGCCGGTCTTAAGCGTGGTGTTGAATGCTTCCTCGTTCATGTATGCGAGCATCAGCACCTCGTCCGTCTTATAATCCTGGACAATCACCGGCACCATGCCGTCACTGTTGAGCTTAAACTCTCCCCACGCGACACTGCTTCTTAAAATATTCACCGGGATGCCCTCGCTGTCGCAGAAAACCTTGAATGCCATAAGATCTTCCCCAGCCTCACTCACGCACGGACCTGTGATTCCGCCGCATTTTTCATGTGCCAGAAGCTTCGCTCTTCCTTTTCTGTCCTCACTGTAGATAATAAATTTCACACCTGACCTGCCGCGCAGCACTTTCCACACATCCTCGCTGCAGAGTACGCAGCTGGCATAGTCGTATATCTTGTCCTCCCAGATCTCAAACATCTCAGCCGTGGGCACATAAGCTGCGATCTTCTCCCTCCCGAAACGCTTGGAAACTTCCTCAAGCATCTCCCGGTTGGAACTCTTCTCAAAATTCAGCACCGCGCTGGCGCAGCCCGCATAGAGTATCTTCTTGACATCCTCTATCCTGCGGATATTCCCCCCACAGATTACCGGCACCTCCGCCAGGTCTGCAATCTTTTTAAGATTCCCAATTGCAGCATCGTGTTCTGCGTCTCCGACCGAAAGATCGAAGACAAGCAGCTTATCTGCTCCGTTATTTCCAAAGTCCGCGCCCAGAAGCTCCGGCGGAAGCTGTGTTATTGTCTCGTAATCCTCAAATCCTTTCACAGCCTCGCCGTTTTTCAGAAATATGCATGGTGTGACCGTCTTATATGATTTCATGATACATTCCCTCTTTTCTCTTACAGTGAACCCTTGGTGGAGAGCACATCCGTGATCCGCTCATCCGTGGAGACTGCCATGTCTAAAGCCTTGGCAAACGCTTTAAAGCTGCTCTCCGCAATGTGATGGTTGTTTCCGCCCTCGCTGAGCTGCTTGAAATGCAGGTTCATTCCCGCCGCGTAGCTGACCGCGTAGAAGAACTCCCGGAACATCTCTGTATCGAATTCCCCGATGCGCTCGGCCGTAAAGCGCACATCAAATCCCAGATACGGTCTGCCCGACAGATCAAGCGCGCAGACCATCAGCGTCTCATCCATCGGCAGGATCACATGACCGTAACGGCGGATGCCGACCTTGTCACCCAGCGCCTGGCGGATCGCCTCCCCGAGCACAATGCCCGTATCCTCAATCGTATGGTGGCAGTCCACATGCAGATCTCCCTTCACCTTCAGATCAAGATCAAAAAAGCCGTGACGGGCAAATCCCTCCATCATATGATCAAAAAATCCAATGCCTGTATTGATATGACTGATTCCGCTGCCGTCGAGATTTAAGTGCAGCACGATATCCGTTTCCTTTGTCACCCTTTTGATTCTCGCTGTGCGTTCCGTCATGATTTACCGCCTTTCTCAAACCTTACCGCAATCGAATTTGCGTGAGCTGTGAGCTGCTCTGACTTTGCAAATTGCTCAATATCCTCATGGATCTTCTCAAGCGCCGGCTTGGAGTAATAAACGATGCTTGACTTCTTTACAAAATCATCGACCGAGAGAGGCGAGAAGAACTTTGCTGTCCCGTTTGTCGGCAGGATATGGTTCGGTCCCGCAAAATAATCTCCCAGAGGCTCGCAGCTGTACTCTCCAATAAAGATCGCTCCCGCATTCCGAATCTTCGTCATGACCTCAAAGGCATCCTTTGTCACTATCTCAAGATGCTCTGAGGCAATGGCATTTGCAGCTTCGACCGCTTCATCCATATCTTCCGCCACAAGCAGATAACCGAAATTATCAAGCGATTTCCGGATAATCTCCTTCCTGGAGAGCTCCTCGGCAAACGCATCGACCTGCACGGATACCTCCTCGGCGAGCTTTCTGCTCGTCGTGATTAAGATTGCAGAGGCCAGCTCATCGTGCTCCGCCTGTGAGAGCAGATCCGCTGCCACATACCGCGGATTTGCCGTCTCATCCGCAAGCACGAGGATCTCGCTTGGTCCCGCGATGGAATCAATACTCACATGCCCGTACACTGCCTTCTTTGCAAGCGCGACATAGATATTGCCCGGTCCCACAATCTTGTCCACTTTCGGTATACTCTCCGTACCGAACGCCATCGCAGCAATTGCCTGCGCGCCTCCGATCTTAAACACACGGTCAGCTCCGGCCTCCTTCGCAGCGGCGAGCACTGCGGGATTTACCTTGCCGTCTGCGCTGCATGGCGTTGCCATTATAATCTCCTGCACGCCCGCTACTTTTGCCGGCATAATATTCATCAGCACAGAAGACGGGTACACTGCCTTTCCCCCCGGAACATAGACGCCGACTCTCTGAAGCGGCGTGATCTTCTGTCCCAGAATCGTCCCGTTTTCCTTACTCTCAAACCAGCTGTTCTGCTTCTGCAGCGCGTGATAATCCCGGATGTTCACAAGCGCTTTTTTAATTACGTCCAGAAGCTTCGGATCAATCTGTTCATATGCCTCACGCACTTCCTCTTCAGTTACCTCCACGGAATCCGCGGTAAGCTCTGCGCGGTCGAACTTCTTCGTGTAGAAAAAGAGTGCCTCATCGCCGTGCTCCTTTACATTTGCAATAATTTCATTAACCGTATTCTCATAGCCCTGATACTGGTTCGGGCTTCTCTTCAGCATGTTTTCCAGGATATTCTGCGTCGTCTCTCTCGTCAGCTCCACAATTCTCATTATTTTATCCTCCGTTTCACCCTAAGCCTCTATAGGAAAAATTTATGCCGCCTGTTCGGCGGCGAGCCTTCATTATAACTGTGTCTTCAGCACCCGGATCAGCTCTGAGATTCTCTCATTTTCCATCTTCATGCTGACCTGATTGACCACCATTCTCGCGGACAGCGGGCAAACCTCCTCGAGCACCTTCAGCCCATTTTCCTTGAGTGTCGATCCCGTCTCCACGATATCCACGATCACCTCGGAGAGCCCTACGATCGGGGCAAGCTCGATCGAGCCGTTCAGCTTGATGATCTCCACTGTCCTGTGCTTCTTATTATAGAAATAGTCCTTTGCGATATTCGGATACTTTGTCGCCACACGAATGAGCTGGTTATGCTGTAAGAGCTCCAGTGCTGACTCAGGGCCGCAGACGCACATCCTGCACTTTCCGTACCCGAGATCGAGTACCTCGTAAAGCTTTCTGCCTTCCTCCAGAATCGTATCCTTGCCAACGATCCCAATGTCCGCCGCGCCGTACTCCACATATGTCGGAACATCTGGACCTTTCGCGAGGAAGAAGCGCATCTTCAGCTCCTCATTTACAAAGATCAGCTTTCTGGAATTCTTATCCTTCATCTCCTCACAGGTAATTCCAACCTTCTCGAACAGCTCCAGTGTCTTCTCAGCAAGCCGTCCTTTTCCCAAAGCAAATGTCAAGTATCTCATTTCGTCCTGCCTCCTTTTAACTGTCCTGTCCCAGCAGCGCGCCGAGATCAATGGTCTGTACCTCCCCGGTGCTCAGGTTGATCGCCGTCACCTGATCGGAGGAATTCAGGTACACAATTCCTCCAAATCCCATCCTCTTTCCATATGCCTTATAATCCTCCAGAAATCTTCCCTGCTGGATACACTGGCAGACCACGTCCATACCGTTTTCCCTGTGTTCGCCCGCAAGAGCGATCGCCGCGGCACGCATGGACTGCGGATAGAGAATCATGGTCTTTCCCTGCGGTACCGGAATCGAAATCTTCTGTCTGTCGAGTGCCAGCAGAAGCTGATCCATCTGAATGCCAAATCCCACGGCAGGGAACTTCTTTCCGAAATATTCACACAGGTTATCATACCTTCCTCCCTTTGCAAGCGGCTCACCGCTGCCGTATGTATATGCCTGGAAAATGATGCCCGTATAGTACTGATACTGCGTAAGCATTCCCAGATCAAACGAGATATACTTCTCATACCCGTAGATCTTCAGGAGCGAGTAGATTTCCTTCAGCCGTTCGATCGACGCGGCTGCCTTGCGGTTATGCGTGTACAGCAGCGCCCTGTCAAGCACATCTGCATTTCCGAAAAGCTGCGGAAGCTGCAGGAAGGCACGCTCCAGCCCCTTGCCGAGCTTCTGCTGCTCGATCAGCTCCTCCACGCCGAAATGATTCTTGTCTGAAATCCGTCTGCGAAGTTCTTCCACGACGTCCTCCGGCATTGCCGCATCCTGCACAAGCGCCTGGAAGTAATCCACGCTTCCTACACTGATCTGAAAGTCCTTCAGACCGCTCTGCAGCATCGCGCACGCCGTCATCGCGAGCACCTCCGCATCCGCATCCACACTGTTGTCTCCTAGGAACTCCACGCCCATCTGCAGAGACTCCCTCAGCCTTCCGCGGTAGCTGGAATAGTTGATATATGTATTGCCCTGGTAGCAGAACCGCAGCGGCATCTGCTCATCCATAAAATACATCGACGCCGCTCTTGCCACAGACGGCGTAAAATCAGGGCGCAGCACCAGCGTGTTGCCCTCCCGGTCAAATAATTTATATAGTTCCTTGGAGGGAACGGTTCCCAGCTCCTTGCTGAACACCTCAAAAAACTCCAGAGCGGGCATATCCATCCTGCAGTATCCAAAGCGGTCAAAGACCTCCTGAACTCTGCCCTGCAGCCAGAGCTTCTTTTCGCATTCCTCGCTGTATGTATCCCTTACTCCCTCCGGCGTGTGAATCAATCTTTTCATATCTTATCTCCTCGCATATTCTGCACTGTTGCTTTATTCCGCTACCATGTTAATTCATGGAATTATCAAATTATAAACCACGGACAAGCCTTCTGTCAATCCCTGGCGGACAAATCCATCTGCAGTCCCTCCAAATACGGAACCAGAACGCCGCTTTTCCTGGCAAGAAAATATGCCGGATCGAGTTCAGAAATCAGAAAGCTCTTTCTTCCTCCGCTTCTGCCGCGTTCCCAGAATCTCATCATTTCACGGAATCGCAGATAATAGAATTCATCTCTATGGCTGAAATAGAGCAGCAAAAATGCCACACCCTCCTGCCGCTCAAAGTCCTCCATGAACATCACCTGATGTTCATGGATATTCGCCAGCGGAAATGTATCGGTGCGGCATTCCTTTGCGTCAAAACACACCGGCACGCCCTGCACGGCGCCGATATAGTCCACCGTGCTCTTCTTTTCAAAGTAGGCAAGCGTAATGTGCCGGTGCTCCTTATCGATCCGGATGGGAGTGATGGGCGTCGGCACCTTCTGGATCAGTGCCAGCCCCTTGTCCCGGTACTGTTCATTTGTCCTGTTTACCAGCTCCTCCAGGGTTGATCCCCGGAGTCCTCTTGAACTCCATGTTCCCATCTTTGCACACTCCTATTTCAGAAATCCGATCTTGTTCAGCGGGAAGTATCGGATGACCGCTTTGCCAAGAATCGCATCCTCATCCACAAATGTATGGATCCAGTAACGGGAATCCTTGGAATGATTGCGGTTATCTCCCAGCATGAAGTAGCAATCCTCCGGAACCGTATACGGTCCGAAATCGCCCTCCATCTGCTCCGGGATAAAGTCATCCCTCAGCGGTTCGCTGCTGCCGTCTATGTAGACTTTGCCGTCCCGGATCTCCACCGTTTCTCCCGGAAGTCCGATTACTCTCTTGATAAAGAGCTGAGACGGATCATCCGGCCACTCAAAGATCACAATGTCATACCGCTCAGGGTCGTGGAACAGATACGCCAGCCGGTTCCCGAAGATCTGGTCGCCGGTCATAATCGTATTTTCCATGGACGGCGAGGGGATTCGCGCATTAATGATGACAAAATGATTGAGCACAAACACGACTACCAGGACAATGATAATCAGCTTGACGTACTCCCACAGTTCCTTCATGACTTTCATAAGCTATCATACTCCTTCTTCTCTCGTCTCTTTCCCGTCTGGAAGCGCAAAGCCCTCCCCTGCAGCAATCCTGCAAAACAGCGCCGGCGGCGGCGCATAAAAGGTTCTGCACGAAAGGCTCTTAAGCTCACCATCCATCTCCGGAAATTCCAGCTTCCAGGCATGCAGAAGCTGATGCTTAAGACCGTATCTCTCCCTGAAATACAGGTTCATCTGCGCGTCGCTGTACTTTTCATCTCCCGCGAGCGGATGCCCGATACTTGCCAGATGGCTGCGGATCTGATGAGACTTACCGGTGATCAGAAGGATCTTCAGGAGCGTATATCTGCCGTTGTACGAAAGCGGCTCATACTGCGTCTCAATCCGTGCCGCCCCCTCCTGCTCTCCACTGAAAATCTGTACTTTGTTGCGTTTTTCGTCCTTCTTAAGCCATCCGCTGATTGAAGCACGCTCTCTTAACTCACCCTTTACAATACTCAGATAATACTTGTGCACGCTGCGCTCCCGAAAGCACTGCGTCAGCTGCTGCAGCGCCGCCACACTCTTACCCGCCGCGACAAGCCCGCTCGTATTGCGGTCGAGCCTGTTGCAGATGCCGGGGCGAAATAAGTTTAAGTCCTCCGCCGCCAGGCTGCCGTTTTCTATCAGGTGAGCGGTTATGTATTCCACGAGCGAGACATCCTCCGGCTTCGCCTTCTGGGAGAGCACACCGGCGCTCTTATTTATGAGCAGCACGGTACTGTCCTCGTAAATAACATCCAGCTTCCCCGCTCTTTGGGGAACCTCCGTATTCTTTGCACTTTTGGAAAACTTCTCAATTGTCTCCTCCGAAAGAAAGAACCGCACTGTGTCGCCCGCTGCGAGCTTTTCGCTGCCCGAAGCCTTCTTTCCGTTCAGCGTAATGTTCTTCTTGCGCATCATTTTATATAAAAAGCTTTTGCCCGCAAGGCTCAGATACTTCTGCAGGAACTTATCGAGTCTCTGCCCTTCCTCTCTGCGGGTAATCCTGACCTCTCTCATCCGTCTCCTCCTACAGCGAGATCGCGAGGATCGTGTGCTTAATTAACTCGTCCCTCGACAGATCGGGATACGTCTCATCCGGTGTAAATCGGATATTCTCGTTCAGCTCTTCCTTATGGCTGTTCATATAGTCCAGCCGCTCCAAAAAAGGCTTTAACTCTGTGAAAATGCGTACCTTCTCTTTGTAGCCGTTTGAACGCAGAATCTTCTGCACATGCTCCTCCATAAACGCCGTATCCTTCTGCTTTGGCTGATCGGCATATCCGACGACCGTATTGCCGCAGACCGCAAACGCATCGATAAACATATTCTTCTCATACGTCGTCAGACACATCTCGTAGCTCATAACCAGATCTCCGGTATGCGGCGCAATCTTCTCATAAATCTCACGCTTCATCGGCTTCTGCATCCACATCATAATCAGACCGACAAGGCTTTTGCACGCAGGCAGGCAGCCGACGAGGGCCACAATCGTGAGCAGATTATTTCTCGTCTTTGTCTGTATCAGTCCCGTAAAGAATATCATCAGGGGGATCGCAAAGAGCACCAGCGTAATCGCCAGTCTTCTTTTCTTCTGGGAAGAAATGTAGCCGTAGTCGCCCTTGCGGATCCTGTTCTTTTTTTGCTTCATATCTTATGAAATCTTCCTTTCTTCGCAGATATTCCAATTCTAGCAGAGTTCCCCCCAAAATTCAAGAATTCCGCCCTTTCTTTTTGTGGACATTGCGGATCGTGCGCTTCTTTTCCGGCATGCGCCGGTCAGACGTCTTTGCCCGTTTAGGGGCAGCAAGCTTCTTTGCATCCGCACTCTGTCTTGCCGGATGCAGCAGGCACTTAGCACCGTAGCCGATCAGATCCTGCCTACCTGCCTTTAAAAGCGCCTCCCTGACAAGCGCATAGTTCTCCGGACGGCGATACTGCAGAAGCGCTCTCTGCATTGCCTTCTCATGTGGATTCTTCGGTACATACACAGGTTTCATATCCCGCGGATCCAGACCTGTATAATACATGCAGGTTGACAGTGTGGAGGGCGTGGGATAGAAATCCTGCACCTGCTCCGGAGTGTATTTCAGATCACGCAGATACTCTGCCATCTCCACAGCCTCTTTCAAAGAACAGCCGGGATGCGAGGACATCAGATACGGAACCGCGTACTGCTCCTTCCCGTACCGGCGGTTACACTCGTCAAACTTCTTCAGAAAAGCTTCATATACACTGTGCTTCGGCTTTCCCATGCGGCGCAGTACTTCGTCCGCCACATGCTCCGGCGCCACACGCAGCTGACCGCTGATATGATACTGTACAAGTTCTCTCAGGAATGTATCCTTCTTATCTGCAAGCACATAGTCAAAGCGGATACCCGATCGGATGAATACCTTCTTTACTTTCGGCAGTGCCCGCAGCCTGCGAAGCAGCGCCACATAGTCGCTGTGATCCGCGTCCAGATTCCTGCACGGCTCCGGGAAGAGACACTGGCGGTTCGTACATACTCCCTTTGTGAGCTGCTTATTACAGGACGGATGACGGAAATCTGCAGTCGGCCCTCCTACATCGTGAATATATCCCTTAAAATCTTTCTCCTGTGTCATGGCTTCTGCTTCTTTCAGGATAGATTCATGGCTTCTCGTCTGGACAATCCTGCCCTGGTGAAATGTCAGAGCGCAGAAATTGCAGCCCCCGAAGCAGCCGCGGTTGCTGGTCAGACTGAATTTGATCTCGCTGATTGCCGGGATTCCTCCCGCCGCATCATATGACGGATGCCATGTCCTCATGTACGGCAGATCATAGACATCATCCATCTCCTGCTGCGTCAGCGGTTTTGCAGGAGGATTCTGCACGATGTAGCCATGATTCCCATACGGCTCCGCCATGACCTTTGCCGTAAAGGGATCAGTATTCTGATACTGCATCCAGAAGCTCTCCGCATAGGCACGCTTATCAGAACGCACCGTCTCATAGTCCGGCAGCACAACCGGATCCGGAATATTCTCCAGCGTCCCCGCCCGGCAGACTGTGCCGGGGATAAACGTCAGATCTCTGACTGAAAGGCCGCTCTCCAATGCCTCCGCGATCTCAATGATCGAGTGCTCGCCCATGCCGTAGGAGATCAGATCTGCACCCGAATCAAGCAGTACAGAGCGCTTCACCTGATCCGACCAGTAGTCGTAGTGCGCAAGGCGGCGCAGACTCGCCTCGATGCCGCCTAAAATCACGGGGGTGTGCTTATATGTGCGGCGGATCAGATTGCCGTAGACAATCACTGCGCGGTCAGGACGCAGTCCCATCTTTCCGCCCGGAGAATAGGCATCCGTACTGCGGCGCTTCTTTGATACCGTATAGTGATTCACCATGGAGTCCATATTGCCCGCCGACACGAGAAAGCCTAGCCGCGGCTCCCCGAATTCCCGAATGCTCGCATCATTTCTCCAGTCCGGCTGCGCTATGATGCCGACTGTGTAGCCGCGCGATTGCAAAAGCCGCGTGATTATCGCGGTTCCAAACGAAGGATGATCTACATAGGCATCCCCTGTTATGTATACAAAGTCCATCTGCCGGATTCCCTGGTCTTCCATCTCCCGGCGCGTCATTGGTAAAAATCCCATCTATAATACCTCGTAGCTTCCCGTCATCAGATCCGCATAGGAGCGGATATAATAATCGGCAAGCGCTCTCTTTTCTGCTTCCTGTCTGCTGCTGAATGTATCCTCCACCGCGCAGACCGCCATGCCTGCGCGCTTCCCCGCCAGAATCCCCATCGGGACGTCCTCAAAGACGAGGCAGTTCTGCGGCTGTATGCCAAGCTGCTCTGCCGTGTGCAGGTACACGTCAGGCTCCGGCTTGCCGTGCTCCACCGCCGCACACGTCTGTACAGTGTCAAAAAGTTCCCTGATGCCATGCGAATTCAGCACGGACTCTACCAGCTCCATGCTGTTGCTCGATGCGATTCCGGCACGGATTCCCCTGCGCTTTAACTCTTTCAGAAACTCCCCGGCACCCTCTTTGAGCGGAATTTCCAGATACTTCTCCCGGCTCATGAGAAGCCACGTCTGTTCGATCTCAGGCACCGTCAGCGGAAGGTCAAATCTCGCGGCAAAGTATTCTGCCGTCTCCCGAAAGCTCATACCCTCGATGCATTTCTTCAGATCCTCCGGCACCTCATACCCGTACTTTCCAAGGAACTCCACGTCGATTTGTTCCCAGATCTCCATGGAAGGTATTAGCGTTCCGTCAAGGTCAAAGATTACGGCACGCACACCGGACAGCATCGCATCGAGAGTGCGGCTCTTCCGCTTCTTCGCGCAGCGCTTCAGACTGTCAATCTCCTGCTGCGTAAGCTTTCTCGCCTCACCGCAGGCAAGATCCTCCGGCAGGCGAAGGCTTCCCATTGCCAGGCGTTTTAAGTAAACGACTTCTTTTCCAACTGCTTCAAACATCCGCTTCACCTGATGGAACCTGCCCTCGCGAATCACAAGTGTGATTTCGCTCTCCTCTGCGGAAGAGAGAATGTTCAGCTTTGCAGGAAGCGCCGGCTTATCGTCCCCGATATCTACGCCCTCTGCAAATATTTTGACGTCCTTCTCCGTGACTCTCCCGCGAACTCTCGCATAATACTCCTTGTCCACATGCTTTGACGGAGCGAGCAGCTCATGTGCCAGCGCGCCGTCGTTTGTAATAAGCAAAAGCCCTTCCGTATCCTTATCAAGCCGTCCGACGGGAAAGAGATCCTGCCGCCGCTTTTCCGGCAGCAGATCAAGCACCGTTTTCTCCCGGGCGTCCCGCGTTGCCGACACTACGCCCGCGGGCTTATGAAGCACATAATAGACCGTTTCCTCATACGCGACCGCGGTGCCGTCAAGCTCTACGCACTCCTTTGATGTGTCTACCTTTGTCTCCGGCGACTTCACCGTCGTACCGTCTACGGAGACCCTTCCTCTTCGGATCATTGTCTTTACCTCGCTGCGCGTTCCCGCGCCCATCTCGGCGAGATATTTATCCAGGCGGATCTTCGCCATAATTGTATTCTCCTTCCCATCACTGCCAGCGCCAGCCGGCATAATACTTATTCTTCAGAATTCCCCCGGAGAGCTTGCCCCAGCCAAGCGGAAAGCCGTCTACGCACACCAGATGATATCCTTTTGCACGGGCAGGAACTACGTCCGATACATCGAGCGTCTCTCCCTTCAGATACTTTACCGTACGGCTGTCCTCTGCGCTTAAATCAATGCACCTCGGATACTCTTCCATCCTCAGATTCATCGCCAGCGCCTGCGAAGGCTCAAATCGCTTCTTCGCAATACTGCCCAGAAGCAGCCCTGTACGCAGATAACGCACCCCCGGCTGCACAGGCAGCCCCTCGGGCAGATAATACAGCTGTTCGCCCTGAATATAAAAACGCTGCCGCTTGAATTCCCGCCGGATCTCAGACAGAAACTCCTCTGCTGCTTCCGGAATCACACCTTTTCCGGCACGATACGGGGATTTTTTCCCCCTGTGTTCCTGAATCTCTACGGCGCGCTCTTTTTTGCGCAGCAGCGCCAGAAAATGCCCTTCTCCGTCCATTCGGTGCGGAAAGATACGCACACATTTCTTAAGCTCAGGCAAATCCGCGTCCGCAAAGCCCTCATGGAAACCATCGTAAGGCGCTATATCGCACAGCTCCATATCGCTGCGCTCATGAAGCAGGAAGCGAATAGCGCCCTCATCCTCCTCCCAGTCAAACGTGCAGGTGGAATACATCAAATATCCGCCTGGTTTTACCATGGCGGCACCCGAAAGAATCAGGGATCTCTGCACCGGCACATATGATTCCGGGGGACGTTCCTCCCAGAACTGCATCATCTGCGGTTCCCGGCGGAACATCCCCTCACCGGAGCACGGCGCATCAATGAGCACGCGGTCGAATGTCTCCGGAAAGATCCCCGCAAGCTTTGCAGGCTCCTCGCTCGTTACATAAATATTTCCGATTCCCTGCAGCTCCAGATTCTTTAAGAGCGCTCTTGCGCGTGAGGCGCTGATATCATTTGCCACCAGCACACCCCTGCCGGCAAGCCGAGCGCCAAGCTCCGTTGCCTTGCCTCCCGGCGCAGCGCACAAATCAAGCACAAGTTCCCCGGGCTTTGCCCCAAGTCGGTCGGCGGGAGTCATTGCGCTTGGCTCCTGCAGGTAATATAGTCCGGCATAATAGTACGGATGCTTTGACGGAGCAGCTGTATCGACATCATAAGAAAACCCGTTGTCTATCCACGGCACGGGTTCCAATGAAAAGGGTATTCTGTTTTTGAGCTCGTCCGGATCCGCCTTCCGCCGATTGATCCGAAGTCCGCTGTGTACTTTGTTCTGAAAACTCTCCTCCCAGGCGGGATATTCCCCGCCCAGAAGCTCTCTCATCTTTTCTCTGAATGTATCAGGTATCTGCATGGCACTAAAATCCTCCCTGGATATCGCAGGTCACTGCCTGGGCACGATATCCCTCCGATATAATATCAAGCTGTTCATGGAACTGCTGCAGCTGACGCAGATCGTTCGTCGCGTAAATGCGGTAGAACTCATCCTGAATCTTCAGAACCTCCCGCTTGCTCGAAAGGCGGTACAGATTCTCAATATTGTTGAGAATGTCCGAAACAAGATTTGTCTGAAGCTGCGAAGAATTCTGCGCGTCCATAATCTCGCTGCGCACAGACGACATCTCATTGTCGAGCGCGATGATCGCCTCCGCGGCCTTGGACAGCCGCTCCCTTACATGCTTCGGTATATTCGTCTTATACTTATACTGCAGAGAGTGTTCGATCGTAGCCCAGAAGTTCATCGCCATGGTACGGATCTGTATCTCCGCCTGCAGCTTCTTCGGACCGTCCATCGTCTCCACGCTATAATAAATAATCAGGTGATAGCTGCGGTAGCCGCTTGCTTTCATGTTGCGGATATAGTCCTTCACGCTTTTGATCTCCATGTCCGAGCGTTTCGAGATGATCTCCGCCACCTTCTCGATATCTTCCACAAACTGGCAGATGATCCGGATGCCCGCAATATCCTCAACTTCCTCCTCCATGCGCTCCATGGGGATTCCCTTTCGCTGCATCTTCTCCAGAATACTTGAGATACTCTTCACCCTGCCGGTCACCTGCTCAATCGGGGAATATAAATCCCGATCCCGGTGTTCTTTGATCAGATGATTAAACTTTGCAACCAGTTCACGCACTGCCAGCTCATACGGATTTAAAATATTATGCCATAACTGTATTTCCATTTTCAAATCTCCTATCTACCATCTAATTGCTTCTTTATCTGTGCACCGTATGTTAATCCGTAAAACGGAACGCCCAATGTTTTTCTCATTATAACACAAAATTTATCCTTTGCGCTTTAAAATGCAAATTTCCGCACATTTTTCTCGAGATAACGCAGCGCCGGATAGGGATTAACGCTGATCTCCGGCGACTGCTTTCCGGAGACGTAGATGCCGAAATGCAGATGCGGCGGAAACTTACCGGAGGTGCCCTCTTCTCCGTAGCCGGTATCACCCATATAGCCGAGAATTTCCCCCGCCCAGACCCGCTCTCCAACAGTAAATTCCCTGGCGTACCCCGAGAGATGGGCATAATAAAAATACCCTCCGGTATCGCTTCGGATTCCGATCCGATATCCGCCAAGCGTCAGCCAGCCGATCTGTTCCACATATCCGCTGCCCACAGAGAGCACAGGATAATATCCCGGCTTTTGTACCGAGCCGAAAATATCACAGCCTTCGTGGCGCCGCTCTCCTCCGTAGGAACGCTTCTGCATCCAGCCGTCCTCATAAGAAAAATCCTCGGACAGATGTGCACTCCCTGCGACAGGAAAATTCTCAAGCCCCTGCCAGACGCCGCGGTAAGCCTCCAATAACTGATAATATTCGTCCTCTCTGTATTCGAGAAGCAGCTCCTTCGCCCGATCATAACGTGTCCCGCTCTCCACACGGAAGGGGGTCAGCGAAAAACGGTGCAGTACCATCGAGACCGCCAGCAGCTCCTCCGGCTCCTCCCCGGTGCGCTCTGCCTCCTTTAAGATCTTCTCATACGTCCCCTCAGACAGCTGCATCGCCCGAAACGGCTCCCCCTGCACCGTATCTATAGAGAGGCTTCCGACTGTCCCGCGGATATCGAGAAAGATGAGCTCGCCCGTGATAAAAATCAGCATACACAGTACCAGCAGCAGATAAATACGCAGTTTTGATTTTTTCATCGCTTCATTTTATGCGCCGCAATCTGATTTTAGAACATCAAAAAAGAGGTTCGCCCAACCAGAAGCGAACCTCTCAAAGCTTTACAGCGTCTGATCTTACTCGTGAATGTTCTCCAGCACGTTCAGCAGATATGCGTACATTCTCTGCACTGAGGAAATCGAAAGTTCCTCCTCCGTTGTATGAACGTTGTGCATCGTCGGTCCAAAGGATACGCAGTCCAGCTCCGGCATCTTGCCATAGAACAGGCCGCACTCCAGTCCTGCGTGGATTGCCTTTACCTCGGGCTTTTCGCCGAACTGCTTCTCATACACTTCCACCATCAGGTCACGAAGCTTGGAGTCCTTCTTATATTCCCATGCCGGATAAGCTCCCTCCGGAGTAAATTCTCCTCCGAGGAATTCCGTCACATAACGGATCCTGTCTGTCAGTGCGTCCTTTGCGCTTCCGACGGAGCTTCTCACGCTGGAAGAGCCGTATAAAACATCCGGTCCCAGCTTCACCACGCCGAGATTCGTGGAAGTCTCAACAAGTCCTTCTATCTCGCCGCTCATCTTCTGTATGCCGTTCGGCACGTTCATCAGGAAAAAGCATACCTTCTCCTTGCTCACCTGATCCAGAACAGCAATCTCTCCCTCGCCGCACTTTCTGCAGGAGACGGTGATACCCTCGTCTGTACCGCTGTATTCCTTTCTCAGGTCTGCGGTGAGCTTTCCGGCAAACGCCTGCAGCGTCTCCCCGGCAGAATCATCAGCCACAATCACCATGCGTGTGCTGCGCGGAATCGCATTGTCCTTCATTCCGCCCTCCAGCTCTGCGACCGCATAATCAAGCTGCTGGTTCAGAGAGTAAATAAGTCTTCCCATAAGAATGTTGGAGTTCGCACGGTTTTTGTCAATCTCCACACCGGAGTGTCCGCCCTGCAGACCGCCGATCGTGATCTCATACTGCACACCGTCTTTCTGCTCATAGCGCATCGGGATCTCATTTACCGCAGTCAATCCGCCCGCGCAGCTGATCCACAGATACCCCTCTTCCTCGGAATCCATATTAATGAAATATTTTCCTTTCAAATCTGAGCAGTCAAGAGCCGCTGCTCCGAGAAGACCGATCTCCTCATCCGTCGTGATCAGCGCCTCAATCGCCGGATGCTTTAAGCTGTCATCATCCAGAACCGCCATCATAAATGCGACCGCGATGCCGTCGTCACCGCCCAGCGTCGTATCCTCCGCTGTAATATAGTCGCCCTCTACCTTTAACTTCAGCGGATCCTTTGTGAAATCATGATTGCTCTCCGGTGTCTTCTCAGCCACCATATCGCAGTGTCCCTGCAGAATAACGGTCGGAGCATTCTCATAACCCGGCGTCGCCGGCTTTTTAATTACTACGTTGTTGCTCTCATCCTGTCTGCACTCCAAATTTCTCTCCTTCGCGAAATTCACCAGAAAATCGCTGATCCCCTTTGTGTTTGTGGAACCATGCGGAATCTTTGTGATCTCCTCAAAGAAATGGAATACGCGTTCCGGCTGTAATCCCTGTAATACTGCCATACTGTTGTTACCTCCTGTCAGTCACTTTTTGGTGCTCCCGCTGAATAGCGAAAGTCCCTGATTCATATATATAGTAAAAAAATGCCGGAGGCTTTATGCTCAGAAAAGCTGCGCTTCTCTTTCTGCTCCCGCTTTTTTTCTATATGCTATTCTTTCCAAAGGAAGCTTTTACATACTCTCTCTCCGGACTGGAGCTGTGGTTTCATACCGTGCTTCCCTCGCTGCTGCCTTTTATGATTCTGTCGGGCTTCTTTATCGGCACCGGAAAAATTGAAAAAATCCTTGGCAGATTCTCCCGTTTCTTTTACATTGTTTTCGGCGTCACGCCCTGGGGCGCGTATGCGCTGCTGCTTGGTCTCTTCTGCGGCTATCCAATGGGCGCGCGGCTCACTGCGGAGCTTTATTCACATCGGAAAATCAGCCGCACAGAAGCGTGCTACCTTCTGACTTTCTCAAATAATGCCAGCCCCATGTTTCTGTCCGCCTATGTGGCTGTGCAGAGTCTGCAGAATGAGCAGCTCCTGCCCGCTGTGCTTTCAGCCGTCTATGGTGCAGATCTCCTGACCGGGCTGTGCTTCCGCATACGCTTTCAACGCTTCGGCCGCACATCTCTCGAAGAAAACGCAGGGCTGAAAAAAGAGGCACCGCCTGTCTCCTGGGGAGAACTCATCGATACCTCTGTCATGAACGGATTGGAAGCCGCCGCGAAACTTGGCGGATATATCATTCTCTTTTCCATCTTCTCCGGTGCTGTCTCCCAGCTTCTCACCGGGCTGCCCGGCATCAGGCTCATCACCGCCGCGGTCACTGAGGTTACAACCGGAGTGCACGCGCTTGCCGAAAGCCATCTGCCCTTTGTGATACTCTTCCCGGCAGTCTGTTCCTGCACTGCCTTCGGCGGACTTTCCGCAGCAGCGCAGACAAAATCTATGCTGGGCGGGACAGATCTCTCCATCGGACTCTATCTGTTCGCAAAATGTGTCAACAGCATCCTCGCCGCTGTACTTGCCTTACTCTTCGTCCTCAGCGTCGATGGAATCATCCTCTGATATCTCTGAAGTGCTGGTCATCGCCGCTGCCTGCGCGGTCTGAGGAGCCAATTCGTTGCGGTTCTTCTTCACCACATCGTAGCAGCTCTGCAGAGAGTTAATGAATGTATTGTACTTTTCTCCCGCATCGTTCAGCGTATTGCTCATAATGTCAGACAGATTTGCGAGCATCTCATCCGTGTAGGCGATTGCACTCAGGCGGATATTGTTCGCATCCTGCGTCGCAGAGTCGAGAATGCTCTGTGCCTGGCAGTTTGCGGCATTGATCGTCTCATTTGCCTGTGCGTAAGCCTGCTGCATAACCTCATGCTGGCTTACCATCTCCTGGGTCTGTGCCTTAGCCTCGGCGATCAGGCTGTCCGCCTTGGCCTGGGCGTCTGCGAGAATAGCATCCTTGTTGCTGATGATTTTCTGGTATCTCTTGATCTCATCCGGCGTCTTTAAACGCAGCTCGCGCAGCAACTCCTCCAGCTCTTCTTTATTTACAACGATCTTCGTCGTGGACAGCGGCTGATACCGGCAGCTTTCCACAAACTCTTCGATTTCTTCAATAATCTGCTCAATTCTGCTGTTCATAGTATCTCTCCTTATTTGTTTTCACCGCCGCACGGTCATGCCTGCGGCTGTGCCTTACTCTTGACCTTTATCTTTCTTCGGATCTCCTCCGCTACGAACGGCGGCACAAATTCTGAGATGTCGCCTCCGAAGCCGGCCACTTCCTTGACTGTAGTTGAGCTCAAATATGCGTACTGCAGGGATGTGGTGAGAAACATTGTATCCACATCCGGTGCCAGTACACGGTTCGTCTGTGCCATCTGAAGCTCATACTCAAAGTCCGTAATTGCGCGCAGCCCGCGCACAATCACTTTTGCCCGGCACTCCCTCGCAAAGTCTACGGACAGACCATAAAACGGTCTGACCACAATGTTTGGAATTCCTTCTGTGGCTTTCTCTAGTATATTAACACGTTCCTCCACAGAAAACAACGGAGTTTTTGAAGAATTATGCAAAATCCCGACAACTACGCTGTCAAAGATCTCCGTTGCCCTGCGTATCACGTCCAGATGCCCATTTGTTACCGGGTCAAACGTCCCCGGATATACTGCAATTGCCATATGTTTACTCCTGAAAAAAAAAAAAAAACAGATGCATATTCGTCTTATATTTCTTTTCC
>CALWSC010000051.1 GCA_944384105.1 uncultured Lachnospiraceae bacterium
CCTCTCCGTCATTGTTAAACTGTGTAAATACGTTATTCCACACCTCAATGTAGCGGTCGCAGTCACAGCCCACGGTACAGTCCGGCTTGCCGCAGCCGTACTTCTCTCCGCGGTCATAGTAAATCTCAGAGCACGGGCCGCACGGGCCTGCGCCGTGTTCCCAGAAGTTATCCTCCTTGCCGAAGCGGAAGATGCGCTCCGCCGGGATGCCGACTTCCTTGTTCCAGATATCAAACGCTTCGTCGTCGTCCAGATACACAGACGGATACAGGCGGTTCGGATCCAGTCCAACCACCTCAGTCAGGAACTCCCATGACCACGCGATCGCCTCATGCTTGAAATAATCCCCAAAAGAAAAGTTTCCAAGCATCTCGAAAAATGTGCCGTGGCGCGCTGTCTTGCCCACGTTCTCTATATCGCCGGTACGGATACACTTCTGGCATGTCGCCACCCGGCGTCTCGGCGGAATCTCCGCCCCGGTAAAATAAGGCTTTAACGGAGCCATGCCCGCGTTGATCAGCAGTAAGCTCTTGTCGTTCTGCGGCACAAGAGAGAAGCTTTTCATTACCAGATGTCCCTTGCTCTCAAAAAAGTCCAGGAACATTTTACGAAGCTCGTTTACTCCATATTTGTTCACGTCTTTCTTCCTCCTGAATTCGTTCATTTTATCTGATGCTGCGGATTTCCCGCAGCAGTTCAGCCTTGCCGAACCGCCGCGGCTTCTCCGCACTGTATTCTATCTTAGCACACCTGCTTACTTCACGCAAACCTTTTTGAATTTCTTCTTGCCGCGCTTTAACATTCTGCCCTCGCCGGCAAGGGAGCTCTTCTCCACCTGGAAGCGCACGTCGGTGATCTTCTCCCCGTCCAGGGAAACACCGCCCTGCTCAATCGCACGGCGTCCCTCAGAACGGCTCGTCACGAGCTCCGCCTTCTGCAGCAGACTGATCAGGTCAATCTTATCATCTGTAAAATCCTCATCCGTCAGCTCAGTCGTCGGAATCTGCGCCGCCGCGCCGCCTGCAAACAGCGCACGCGCGCCGTCCTGCGCCTTCTTTGCCTCTTCCTCGCCGTGAACGAGCGCGGTCAGCTCATATGCGAGAATCTCCTTTGCCTTATTGAGCTGGCTGCCCTCCCACTTGTCCATCTCATCAATCTGCTCAAGCGACAGGAAGGTCAGCATGCGCAGGCACTTGAGCACGTCCGCGTCTCCTACATTTCTCCAGTACTGATAGAAATCAAACGGAGAAGTCTTATTCGGGTCAAGCCATACGGCGCCGGACTGCGCCTTTCCCATCTTCTTGCCCTCGGAATTTAAGAGCAGCGTGATCGTCATCGCGCAGGCATTCTTTCCAAGTTTTCTGCGGATCAGCTCCGTACCGCCGAGCATATTGCTCCACTGGTCGTCGCCGCCGAACTGCATATTGCAGCCGTATTTCTGGTACAGCATGTAGAAATCGTAGCTCTGCATAATCATGTAGTTAAATTCCAGGAAGGAGAGTCCCTTCTCCATTCTCTGCTTGTAGCATTCTGCACGCAGCATATTGTTGACAGAAAAGCAGGAACCCACCTCGCGCAGCAGCTCAATGTAATTTAAATTCAGCAGCCAGTCTGCGTTATTGACCATCAGAGCCTTACCTTCGGAAAAATCAATGAAGCGGCTCATCTGCTTTTTGAAGCAGTCACAGTTGTGCTGAATCGTCTCAGGCGTCATCATGGAGCGCATATCTGTCCTTCCGGACGGGTCGCCGATATAGCCGGTGCCGCCTCCGATCAGCGCGATCGGCTTATTTCCTGCCATCTGCAGCCTCTTCATCAGGCAGAGCGCCATGAAATGTCCCACATGCAGGCTGTCTGCCGTCGGGTCAAAACCAATATAAAACGTAGCTTTTCCCGCGTTAATCAGCTCCTTAATCTCTTCCTCATCCGTCACCTGGGCGATCAGCCCGCGTGCCTTTAACTCGTCATAAATCGTCATTTTTTTATTCCTCCTGTTCTTGCTGTGGGAAACTGTAATAAAAAAGCTCCCGTCCTTTCGTCTGTACGACTAAAAGGACGAGAGCGATAAGCTTCCCGTGTTACCACCTTTTTTCACAGGGCACTCACATACCCTGCCTCAGTAAGCTGTCTTGGGGAAATCCCCGTCAACTGCCTGACGGTATAACGTCCGCCGACTCCGTCGCAGCCTATGAAGCATATGCTCCCTTCAGTGCGAAGCTCCGGGATGTATTCACAAACCGACCCTGCCCTGCGCCTCTCACCAGCCGGCAGCTCTCTGTGGGCGTCCTGATCTGCTACTTCTTCCCTTCACAGCTTTTCTGCGTTTTTATAAGCTATGCTGTCAGTATACAAATGGCTGCGGGATTTGTCAAGAGTACCTGGAAATTTTTTTATCTGCTGCTCAGTGTACGGATACCACCTTAAAGCCGGCGTCCTCCACCGCTTTCTTTAAGACACTGTCCTCCACCGGACGGTCGTAGGAGACAACCGCCTGATTCTTCTTTAAATCCACTTTTGCCGCCACTCCGTCTATCTTATTGAGGGAGGACGCCACGCTCTGCCTGCAGCGGTCACAGTGCATTCCCTCTATCCTGATGGTCTTCTCCCCAATCTTCGGATGATCGAGCACTTTGTCCTTCTCCTTTACCAGCCCTTTCGAGCCTCCGCCGCAGCATGCCCCTTCTCCTTTGAAATGCTTAATAGAACCTTTTATCGCAAATAGGATAATTACGGTTGTAATCAGCAGTATAATCGCATCTGTCATATATGTTCGCCTCTTTTATTGCCTATTCTTCCATTTCTTCTTGATCCATGTCACGAGCTGATACACTCCCACGCCCACAAAATAAATAACAAGCAGGCCGCCGATCATATAAAACATGGAACCTGTCGAGTCACCCATTTACCTTCCCGGCTCCTTTCTGGAGGCAGCTTCCGGAACAGCTGCTGCAGTGACCGCTGCACCCTGTACAGCCGCAGCATCCTGCGCCCGGATTCTTTCTGTTTTTTACCATTCGTACAATGAGGAAGCCGCTGTACAAAAGGATCGCGCCGCCTATTATAACATCTGCCATGATAACCACCTTCCTTTCCATTTTCGATTATGTGCCGATACCGGCGGCATCCTGCCGCCGGTACGATATATTTATGCTTCTACAGAACGTTTTGCATATACCTTTCTGTCTTTGTACGGATCCGGCCTGAACAGCAGGAACGCAAATACAATCGCTACAAGGATACCCACTGCGGAACCAACGGTAAACGCACCGCCCAGAATCAGTCTTCCGATCTGATATATACTCAGGCATACGAGATAAGCAAAGATGTTCTGGAACAGAATAGCAAACCAGAACCACTTTCTGGACTGCATCTGCTGCGCCATGGTTGCGATTGCAGCCAGGCACGGTGAATCCAGCATGTTGAACAGCAGGAAAGAGAAGCCTGCAAGCGCAGTCGGAAACCACGTCTGAACACCTGCCGCAACTGTAATGGCATCTTCTGTATCTCCCTGCACATTTGCAAGAACGCCCATTGTGGAAACAATCGCCTCTTTTGCAGTGAATCCTGACAGAGCCGCTGCCACCGGCTGCCACTCGCCGAATCCCAGCGGGGCAAACAGCGGCGCGATCACACCTGCAATTGCAGCAAGCAGGCTGTCATTGCTCTCTACCATTCCAAAACCGCCGTCGGTGAATCCAAAGCCGCCCAGGAACCACATCACTACGCATGCAAGGAACAGAATGGTACCTGCTTTGATAACGTAACCTTTTAATCTCTCTAAAACGTGCAGAAGTACAGTCTTAGCAGAAGGAATATGGTACTGCGGCAGCTCCATAACGAACGGAGCCGGCTCGCCGGAGAACGGCTTTGTCTTCTTCAGGATAATAGCCGCCAGCAGTACAGCAAGGATTCCGAGGAAATACATCAGCGGAGCTACCCATCCTCCAGCCTCATAGCTGCCGGTCGCATAGCTTGCCATTACGCCTCCCATCAGGGCAATGACCGGTAATTTCGCTCCGCACGGAATAAAGGTCGCCGTCATAATGGTAAGACGTCTGTCATTATCCGCCTCAATGGTCTTGGAAGCCATAATGCCCGGGATACCGCATCCAGAAGAGATCAGCAGCGGAATAAAGCTCTTGCCTGACAGTCCGAAATGACGGAACACACGATCCATAACGAATGCGATGCGGACCATATAACCGCAGTCCTCGAGAATGGACAGGAACAAAAACAGAATCGCCATCTGCGGAATGAATCCGAGTACCGCGCCCAGACCGCCGATGATACCGTCAACCACAAGGCTCTGAACTACCTCACTTGCGCCGACCATCGTAAGGAAACTTGTCACCGCGTCCTGAATCGCGACTACAAAGACGTCGTTCGTCCAGTCTGTCACAAAGGTTCCCACGGTCGTTACCGATATGTAATAAACGAGTCCCATGACTACGAGAAAAATCGGAATACCCAAAATACGGTTTGTCACAATACGGTCAATCTTATCAGAAGTCGTAAGCTTGTGCGCCGCCTTCTTCACCGTTGAGGATACCAGCTTCTGAATATATTTGTAGCGCTCGTCTGTGATAATACTCTCCATATCGTCGTCGCGCTTTTTCTCAATCTCCGCGGCGTCTGAACGGATCTGCTGCAGCGTCTGTTTTCCAAGGGTTATATCCCCGGTCACCTTGCTGTCATTCTCCAGAAGCTTGATTGCATACCACCTCTCTTTATTCGATGCTACGCTTCCGCTGATCTGGTTTTCCACATCCGAAATCGCCTTCTCGATCTCCTCTGAGAAGATACTCTTCGGAATCTTCAGTTCTCTCTTCTTCGCTAAGTGTACCGCTTCGCGCACCACTTCGTCAAGACCTGTTCCCTTTAACGCAGAGGTAGTTACAATCGGGCAGCCGAGCACCATGCCGAGGCGCTTTGTATCGATCTTAATTCCGTTTTTATCCAGCATATCTGCCATATTCAGGGCGATTACAACCGGAATGCCGGTCTCAAGAAGCTGTGTCGTCAGATACAGGTTTCTCTCAATATTCGTTGCATCAACCAGATTAATAATCGCATCCGGATTTTCCTTTAACAGGTAATCACGGCTTACCACTTCCTCCAGAGTGTAGGGTGACAGGGAATAGATTCCCGGAAGGTCCGTGACGATAACTTCCTCCGATTCCTTTTTTCCTTTGATTTTACCTTCTTTTTTTTCCACTGTAACACCCGGCCAGTTTCCAACATACTGGTTGGCTCCGGTCAGCGCGTTAAACATTGTCGTTTTCCCGCAGTTCGGGTTTCCGGCAAGCGCAATCCTAATTGCCATAACAATATCCTCCTCAAACGCATAACAGTTAGTCTTTATTAACTCTCTGTCAAAAAAATATTATTTTTCCTTAATCTGTACGCACTGAGCGTCCTGTTTTCTGAGCGAGAGTTCATATCCTCTTACTGTAATCTCCACCGGATCGCCAAGCGGCGCCACCTTGCGGACAAAAATTTCACATCCCTTTGTGATTCCCATGTCCATGATGCGGTGTTTGTACGCGCCGTCACCCTCGATCTTCGTAACCACTACTGTTGTGCCTACCTGTGCATCACGCAGCGTCATTCCTTCTTCTCCTCCCTTCTGAGCCCTCATGCCGCCTATCCGGCGGCGCACTTTCTTAGTAAAAAGTTCATCCTATCTGCTGTGAACGGAGCAAAGCCGTATTCTCACAGTTGCACCATGATTCGCTTCGCCATATCCTCGTTAATCGCAACCCTGGAATCCTTGATATTGACAATCAGACTTCCGTTGATTCTGGAAATCACGGATACCTTCGCATCCTCAACGAATCCCAGGCCGGCAAGAAAGCGCTTCGTCTCCGCCGCTCCTCCAATCCGCTTGATGAGTCCGCTCTCACCATTCTGTAAAAAAATCATTGGCTGCATAACCTTATCTCCTTTTCGTTCATCACAGATGATTTGTTTAAACTAATTAGTTATATCTAACCTCATTAGATAGCATACGCTAACTTCTCGGTATTGTCAATAGTTTTTTAGATTTTTTCAAAAATTTCAACATCCACTAGGAATTGTTCTCTATTTATGGTACCATATAGACAGAATCACGTTTATTATAAATAATCAGTGAAGGAGTGCTTTATGATGAAAATTCAAAAATCTGCAGAAGATTATCTGGAAACCATACTGATGCTTTCCTTCAGCGGAGAAGGCGTTCATTCGATCAATATCGCAGCCGCTTTGAATTTTTCCAAGCCCAGCGTCAGTATCGCCATGAAAAAGCTTCGCGAGAACGGATATGTCACGGTTGACGAGGAGGATCATATTCATCTGACTGAGAGCGGCAGGGCAATTGCCGAGAAGATTTATGAACGTCACGTTGTGCTCACAGATATGCTCATACGGCTGGGTGTTGACGAAAACACAGCAAAAGAGGATGCCTGCCGGATCGAGCATGTGATCAGCGATGAGAGCTTTTCCAGAATCAAAGAACATTTTGCAGAACATTCCGATCAGAAATGAAAGATATGAAAAGCGGCGCAGCACCGGATATCCCGGGCTGCGCCGCAGTTGTTTTTATTCGTTTATTGTATCCTCCAGAAGTTCTGTTCCGTCCGCGGCCCCTGTCGCGAGCGCATCGCAGCGCTCGTTCATCTCATGGCCGTCATGTCCCTTAACCCAGATAAACTTTACCCGGTGCGGTTCCTTTGCCTTTAACAGCCGCTTCCACAGATCCGTATTCTTGACCGGCTCGTTCTTTGAGCGCTTCCAGCCCTTCTTTACCCAGCCGTCAATCCAGCCAAGGTTAAAGGCGTTTACAAGATACTGCGAATCGGAGTACAGCTCCACCTCACATGGTTTTGTCAGTGCCTCCAGACCCACGATTGCCGCCATAAGTTCCATGCGGTTGTTTGTTGTCTTCCGATAGCCGGCTGAGTATTCTCTCTCGTGCAGATTTCCCCTGCTGTCTGTATAATGCAGGATACAGCCGTAGCCGCCCGGTCCGTCCGGGTTGCCGCGCGCTGATCCGTCTGTATAAATCCGAACTAACATGTTCCTTCTCCCTGTCTGTTTTCTGTGACTGCCTGTTTTGTGAGGACATGCTCCCACACCCCGCTCTTTTCAAAGACCGCAGCGGCATGGCGCGCCTCCTCTACAAGCTTTTCGTCATATCCGATCATCTCAAGCAGCGCAATCGCATTTCTCGACACCGCGCGTCCCTCTCGGAGCAGGTAATCGAATACCACATCGTTTTCCAGGATCTGCTCTTCGAAATGGTAGTTCTCATAGATACCTTCCAAAATATAAGACAGCTCAATGTCGTGCGTTGCTGCAAAAGAGATCACCCATGGGCAGTTCAGGAAACGGAGTATGCGCGAGGACGCTGCGATACGTTCGATTGTATTCGTACCCCTCAGTACCTCATCCACGATGCACAGCATTGGTTCCTTCTTTTTGCTCTCATCGAGAATCCGCTTCAGAGATTTGATCTCCACTATATAGTAGCTCTCCCCGCCCTGCAGGTTATCGCGCAGCGCCATCGAGGTCAATACTTTCATCATGTTTGCCCGGTAGTACTGTGCTGTGCACGTATAGATTGTCTGCGCAAAAATCGCATTGATCGCCACATTTTTTAAAAATGTGGATTTACCTGAGGCGTTTGAACCTGTGACGAGAACTCCGCCGAATACCGTAATGCTGTTCGCTACCGGCTCCGCAATCAGCGGATGATAGAGATCACGAACTTCCATATACGCTTCTTTTCCGGGTACGAATTCCGGCAGGCAGTAGTATGTCAGATATTCGCGGTACGACGCAATGGCGATCGCGCTGTCGAGAATCCCGATATTTTCCAGCAGAACATCGGCGTCCTTTTCCATGCCGCCAAAAAGCCGCACCATGGAATAGAACTGTATCAGATCCAACAGAAATACAAGGTTAATATATGTGAGGATAATCCCCTCAAGTCCCTCGCCTACGCCGTTCTTCTGTACAACCACCTTAGATTTTCTGCGAATGACATTCATTGCCTTTGCACTCTTTACAAGCGCCTCCGTATAGCCCGAAAGCGCGTCAAGCTTCAGCTTCCCGAGCTTCTCTCCCGCCGACGCGAGCTGAAGCAGGCACACAAAGCTGCGCAGATACGGCTCTACCTTTTCCATTGCACGCACATGCGTTGTCACATTCCACGCGATCACGCCGAGCAGGATAAAGATACCGAATACCGGAATCGTGACGGCACAGCCGATACCTGCCAGGACTGCAAGCAGCTGCAGGATATAGACGAGCGGACTTTTCTGCTGTACATCCTTGAGCGCAAAGATATAGTCGGACATCGACATATTCGCCGGCCGTCCAATCTCATGCAGAAGCATCTGCACCGCCTCTCTTTGCTCCTTATGAGAGCGGAAGTATTCTACAAGCTCATCCCGCTTTTTAAGCTCATCACTGTTGAAAAGCGGTTTTCTCAGTACATAGTACAGATAGTCCTCCCCGCAGCTTGACACTGTCTGATTGAGCATCATGAATACGCTGTCCATATCCAGATCGTTCCATGTCGTATCGTCAACCATAAAGGAGCCGGCGCCCTTTCTTTTGGCATAGTGCGAGATCCGCTCCAGTTCTTCATAGGTGTATTCCCTCTCCGGAATTGTTCCCCAGTTTCTGCGCAGTCTCATCAGAAACATCCGCTTCTGGGAATGTCTCTCAAAGAGAAGCACAGCCGCAAACAGGCCGATCACCAGAGCTGTTACGGCGAGGGTAATCATCGTATCCGTCATTTTCTGCTCTCCAGATAATCCTTTAAGACACGCAGTGTCTCATTTATTGTCTCATCCGTATGTGCATCTGAGACAAAAATCGCTTCAAACTGAGACGGCGCCAGATGGATGCCGTGATTCAGCATATATGCAAAATACTCCGCAAACCGCGCAGTATCCGCAGTCTTAGCGTCCGCGTAATTTTCCACCGGATGATCGGTAAAGAAGATGCAGCCTAAAGAGCCTGCGTAATTCAGCGTACAGCCCGCATCATACCACCTCAGCAGCTCCTGCATTCCCTCAAAGAGCTTTTCTCCCTTCTGCGCCAGTCTTGTGTAAATCTCCGGATGGGCGTGCAGGATCTTTAACTGCGTAAGCCCTGCCGCCATCGCGACCGGATTGCCGCTGAGTGTTCCCGCCTGGTAGACGCTGCCGGACGGAGAAATCATCTCCATAATCTCCCTCTTTCCTCCGTAAGCGCCGACCGGCATTCCTGCTCCGATAATCTTGCCGTAGGTGACAAGATCTGCAGACACGCCGAAGTACTCCTGCGCTCCTCCGAAGCTCATGCGAAAGCCTGTGATAACCTCGTCGAAGATCAGTACTGCACCGTTTTCCGTACAAAGAGTGCGAAGTCCCTCCAGAAAGCCTTCCTTCGGAAGAACCACTCCCATATTTGCAGCAATCGGCTCCACAATAACTGCCGCAATCTCCCCGCGGTTCGCCTCAAAGAGGTCGCTTACGCTGCCGAGATCATTGTATACAGCTGTCAGCGTGTCCTGCGTACAGCCCGCCGGCACGCCGGCGCTGTCAGGTATACCCGCTGTCATCACGCCAGAGCCTGCCTTTACAAGCATGGCGTCGCTGTGTCCGTGATAGCAGCCTGCAAACTTGATAATCTTATCCCTTCCGGTGTAGCCTCTCGCCGCGCGCACTGCGCTCATTACCGCCTCTGTTCCGGAATTGACCATACGCACCATCTCCACAGACGGCACATGAGAGCAGATGAACTCCGCCATCTCGACCTCCCGCTCCGTTGCCGCTCCGAAGCTTAAACCGTCCTCGCAGGCGCGGATTACGCTCTCACGAATTTCGGGATTGTTGTGCCCGAGCAGCATCGGTCCCCAGGAATTAATATAGTCAATGTATTTTCCGCCGTCAGCATCAAAAATATACGGCCCCGTTGCACCTGTAATAAAGCGCGGCGTCATTCCGACATTTCCATATGCGCGCACCGGGCTGTTGACGCCTCCCGGGATCACCTTCACGGCGCGCGCAAAAAGCTCTTCTGATCTGGTCATCATCCAATTCTCCCTTCATCCATAAAGCGTGCGAGTTCCTTTGCAAAGTAGGTCAGATAGATCTGCGCTCCCGCGCGGTAAGCTCCGACGGCCATCTCGCTGATAATTCTGTCCTCGTCAATCCAGCCCATCTTTGCTGCCGCCTTGACCATTGCGTACTCTCCGCTCACGCTGTAAGCCGCAACCGGCACATTCGTCACCTCGCGTACCTTTGCGATCATGTCCTGGTATGCCATCGCCGGCTTAACCATCACAATATCAGCGCCTTCCCCGACATCCAGCAGCGCCTCCCTGACGCCCTCGCGGCTGTTGTGAAAGTCCATCTGATAGCTTCTGCGGTCACCAAACGCCGGAGCGGAGTCTGCAGCGTCGCGGAACGGTCCGTAGAACGCGGAAGCATATTTCACCGCATATGACATGATCGGCGTATTCTTATGTCCCGCCCAGTCAAGCTTTTCGCGGATTGCGCGCACACGCCCATCCATCATATCAGACGGAGCGACCATGTCGGCTCCGGCCTCCACATGTGACAGGGCAATTCTGCTCAGCAGCTCCAGTGTAGCGTCATTATCCACTTCACTGCCGCGGAGCACGCCGCAGTGACCGTGGGAGGTATACTCGCACATGCAGACATCCGTGATGTAATACAGATCGGGGAACAGCCTCTTTGCCTCCCGGAGTGCACGCTGTACGATGCCGTCTTCTGCATACGCCTGGCTGCCGCACTCATCCTTCACATCCGGGATGCCAAACAGCATCACACTTCCGACGCCTGCTTTCGCCACACGCTCAAGCTCATAGCCCATGCGGTCCACACTGTAGCGGTACTGTCCCTCCATGGAGGGGATCTCCTCCTGAATGTTCTGCCCGTCCATCACGAACATCGGATAAATCAGAGAGGATTTATCCATTCGGGTCTCTCTCACCATTCTTCTTACGGTTTCTGAACCTCTCAGTCTTCTCGGTCTTTGTACTAATTCCATAATATCCACACTTCCAATTTTTAATTTTTTATAAGCCTTTTTGTGCTCTGCTTAATTCTATTACCAAATCCACCACGCTGTCAATGGAAGCCTGCTTTGCAACATACGTTTTCATGCCCAGACTGTCTGCAGCAGCCGCAGTCTGGGTCCCGATACAGGCCGCTGTAACCTTTTTGCAGTCCATGCCGGCAGTCGCCTCAGCGAACCCTTTGACTGTGGAAGCGCTCGTAAATACCGCGATGTCCACGCCGCCCTCTCCGAAAAGCGCAGCCTCGTTGATTGCTTCCTGCTTCGGATAGACCGTGTCGTATACCGGTATGTCGTCCACCGTCAAATCTTTCCTCTTCGCGAGGCACCGGATAATGCCCTCGCTTCCGATTGCAGCGCGCGGCAGCAGAATCTTTGCATCCGGCTCCGCCTGCTGTGCCAGAAGTATGCCGAGAGACTCTCCGTCATAATGCTCCGGTACGAGATCCGCCAGAATTCCATAGCCCTTCAGCGCCTTCGCAGTGCCGTTTCCGATCGCCGCGATGCGGCAGCCAAAAAGCGCACGCATATCTTTTCCGGAGGATAAAAGCTCCTCAAAAAAGACCTCCACGCCGGCGGGGCTTGTAAACGCGATCCACTGATACTCAGCCAGGCGGCTGATCGCCTCCTTCAGCGCGCTCATATCTTCCCTCTTCTTTGTCTCAATAGCCGGAAGCTCCAGCACCTCCGCTCCCTTTCGGCGCAGGCACTCTGCCATTGAGGATGCGCGCTTCTTCGGGCGCGTTACCAGCACGCGGGTTCCGGCAAGCGGCAGCTTCTCATACCATGCAAACCGCTCCGCAAGCTCGCAGACCTTTCCGATCACAATAATTGCCGGTGCTTCAATGCCCTGGGCGTCCGCCTCTTCTTTGAGTGTTGCAACGGTTGCGATCACCCTCTTCTGGCGGGCTGTCGTCCCTTTCTGAAGGACTGCCGCAGGCATGAACGGATCCATACCGGCCTCGATAAGCCCCGCACAGATATCTCCGAGTGAGGACAGCCCCATCAGGAACACCAGTGTCCCCTCTGTGCGCACAAGCGCCTCGAAATTAATATTATATCCCTCACCCGCACGCTTATGGCCGGTAATTATATGCAGCGAGGAGCAGAAATCCCGGTGCGTCACCGGTATCCCGTTATACGCCGGCACCGCCGCGGCGGACGTAATGCCCGGTACGATCTCATAGGGGATATCGTACTCCTCGAGAAGCTCCAGCTCCTCTCCTCCCCTTCCGAATACGAACGGATCTCCTCCTTTAAGCCTCACGACGCGGTTTCCCGCCTGCGCTTCTGTTAACAGTACCTTATTGATCTCCTCCTGGGGCATCGTGTGATGTCCCGCGCGTTTTCCCACATTAATGGCACGCGCGCCCTGCGGGATCATCGCAAGAACTCCCTCTCCGACCAGGCTGTCGTAGACCACAACCTGCGCCTCGTCAAGTACCCGTTTCCCTTTCAGTGTCATCAGCCCCACGTCTCCGGGACCTGCTCCTACCAGCCAGACTTTTCCTGTATTCATGCTCTTTCCTCCGCTTCTGCCCGCAGCCGGTCTGCAAGCGATATTCCCATCTGCTCCGCTTCGCGGACATCACCGCTAATGCTGCCGGTCAGATATGTCTTATCCTCTTCTTTATAATAAAGACCTGTAAGTGTCATCTGCTCTCCCCCGATGCGGGCGTACGCTGCAACCGGTGAGGAACAGCCTCCGTCCAGCCTGCGCACAAACGCGCGCTCTGCCAGGGCGGCACAGCGTCCTTCTCTGTCCGTAAATCCATCGAGAAAGGAATAATCTTCACCGGCTCTTCCCTGTACTGCAAGGATTCCCTGACCGGCTGCGGGTATCAATTCCTCCGGCTCAAAGTAACGGCTGATCCGGTTCTGCAGTCCCAGCCGCATCAGCCCGGCAGCCGCGAGAATCAGCGCGCCGTACTGCCCTTCGTCGAGCTTTTGAAGCCGGGTCAGCACATTTCCCCGCACGCTCTCAAAACGGTGATTCGGATAGAGCTTCTTAAGCTGCAGAATTCTGCGAAGGCTGGAGCATCCGATCGGCTTTGCCGGGTCCGGCTCTGCAGAGCCCTCCGGCAGCACAAGCACGTCCCTGGGATCCTCTCTCTTGGAATACGCCACAATCGGAAGCTCAGGCGGAAGCTCCATCGGCATATCCTTTAGGCTGTGCACGGAAATGTCACTTCTCTTTTCAATAAGCGCCCGGTCCAGCTCCTTGACAAACAGTCCCTTGCCTCCTACCTTGTCGAGTGTACGGTCAAGGATCTTATCTCCCGTCGTCTTCATCGTCAGCAGCTCTGTCCGGATGCCTGGGCAGTGCTCCTCTATGTATGTCTTTACGATCTCGCTCTGGATCACCGCCAGGCGGCTCTCTCTGCTTCCTATGATAATCTTATTCTGTCTCATTCTTCTCCTCCTTCGCCTGCAGTTCGTCGAGCAGGCGCTGCACTGCTTCACGCACGCGGCGCGCCCCCGCGTGATCCTCCCCTGATGCCGTAACGCCGGCGACCACTGTGCCGCTTGCGGCAATACCCGGAAAATAGAAGTCGCACTTTGTCCTGTCGCTGCACACATTCACCAGAATCCCTAGACATTTACAGGCGCTGTAGATATCACTGTTTACCTTCGGATCATCCGTCGCCGCCAGCACAAGATCAGCGTCCAGGATGTCCTCCCGGCAGTATTCCTTCTTCAGAAGCCGCAGCCGTCCCTCTTTCTCAAGGCGGGCAAATTCGGCTTCTGCTTCAGGGGCTATCACCGTAATATCACTGCAGAAATCCAGCAGTGTCTTCGCGCGCCGCAGCGCAATTTTCCCCGCGCCTACAATGACAGTCTTCTTCTCACTGATGTCCACAAAGAGCGGAAAATACTTCTTATTCTTCATAAAGCTTCTCCAATCCCTCTACACATTCCACGAATACCTCCTGATCCAGCGCATCCTTTAACCCGAACATCATCTTGTTCACTACTTTCTGCGCAGCAGTGCGGATGTTCTGCCGCAGCTTCTCCTGCTCATCCGTCTGCAGGGGCAGTTTGCGGATAATCTTATTCAGGCGCAGCTCCAGATCCTGTGCCGCGTCTTTTTGAATCTCCTGGATCCGCGGAATCAGATTTCTGCCGGAATACCAGTTGAAGAACTCCTCGAGTTCCTCTTTAAGGATACACGCGGCACCCTTTAAAGCGTCCTCCTGTCCCTCCATGCCTGTGAGCTTGAAGTCGTCAATGTTATACATCTCTATTCCGTCCAGACTGCGGATCTGCGGGTCTATATCCCGCGGCACTGCCAGGTCGATGAGAATCATCGGATGCTCCAGATGCACATTCTCAAAGTCCTCCTCACGCAGCGTGTAGTTCGGGCTTGCCGTGGCGCTCACCACAAGATCGCAGGAGGGCAGATACTCCATACGGTCTCCGTAGTTGATGCGGCTGCAGCCCAGCGGGATCGCCACCATACCGCTCCGGTACTGGCGCACCGTCACAGTTACATCCGCACCCGCCTTAATAAGCGTCAGGGCAGCGAGGCGTCCCATCTCTCCGTTTCCAATCACCATGCACTTCCGTCCCTTCAGCGAAAAACCCCTCTCGTGCAGCATCGAAACTGCGCTGTCCATCGCTGTCGTATTCGCGTGGGAGAAGACAACCTGAGTCTTGACCTTCTTTGCCGCAGTCACCGCTTTGCGAAACAGCACCTCCAGCACATTGTCCGTGCAGAATTGCTCTCTCGACCAGGAAAGTGCGTCCTTGATCTGTGTGATAATCTGATCCTCCGCCAGAATCCGGGACTTCAGACCGCAGGCAAGATAGAAGAGATGCTCCGCTGCCTCCCGCTCCTCTCTTGCTGTAAAATATTGTGCAAATTCCGTGGGATCCAGCTCTTTAAGCAGACAGAGCTCCTCGAGCAGGGAGCCGTCCCACGTCTCGTCGACACTCGCCCACAGCTCCATCCGGTTGCAGGTTGACAGGATGATCACTCCGTTGATCCCATCCTTCTGCATCAGCCGCTGCATTCCCGCCGCAGCCCCCTTCTTCGTGAAGGAGAACCACGCGCGCACGTCCACCGGAGCTTTGCTGTGGTCGATTCCCACCATACGTATGCTCATGAAACCGTTCCTCCGTTTTCTCTAAATGTTATCGTAGTCATCAGCTATCATAGCACAATCCCTCCTTTTGCAAAATACATTTTCTGTTTTTTTACAAATTTTTGTCTGCCGCTTGACAATTTTCCCATCAGAGGATACACTTTCTATAATTGCATGCAGTGCGGTGCCTGCTGCCTTGGCAGGAGAATAGGAAAGAGGGTGCAAGTCCCTCACGGTCACGCCGCTGTATTGGAGGAGCTCTCCCCAATGATGTCACTGGGAATACTGGGAAGGCGGGGAGATGCGGTGATTCCTGAGTCAGAAGACCTGCCCGCTGCACGAGATGCACCATCAGTTACGAACGATGGCTGTGGTGCGCGGAGTTGTTTTCTGCTGTCTGTCTTTCTTATGTCTGTGCAGGCATCAGGAACTGTTTTGTGCGCCCGGCTTTTTATGGCTGCGGCGTTTTTTTGTGCCCTTATGGGCTCCGCAGCCGGCAGAACAGTAACTTTCAGATATACATTCATCAAGATACCAGGAGGACTTACCATGACAACCACCAAAGCAATCCTTGCCGTAAGCTTCGGCACAAGTTTTGAGGATACGAGAAAACTTACAATCGACGCCATTGAGGCAGACTTTGCCGCTGCTTTTCCTGACTGCCGCGTATACCGCGCCTGGACAAGCAAGATGATCATCAAAAAAATCGCCGGCCGCAACGGCATCCGGATTCCAACCGTGCGCGAGGCGATGGAGCAGATGCTCTCTGACGGCATCACGGACGTGATCGTGCAGCCCACGCACGTCATAAACGGCATTGAAAATGATCTGATGAAGGAGGATGCGCTCGCATACAGGAACGACTTCTCCTCCATTATCTTCGGAAATCCGCTGCTTACCACGGAAGAGGATTCCGATGAGGTCATCCGCGCAGTGGCTGCCGAATTCTCCTATCTGAAAGAAAAGGACGCTCTGATTCTCATGGGGCATGGAACCACGCATTACGCAAATTCCATCTACGCGGCTCTCGACTATAAATTCAAGGATCTCGGCTATCCGAACATCTTTCTCGGCACCGTGGAGGCGTATCCGAGCATGGAGAGCCTCAGGCGCCAGTTAAAAGCATTTGCTCCAAAGCGCCTGGTGCTCGCTCCCTTTATGATCGTCGCAGGAGATCACGCCCGCCACGATATGGCAGGAGACGACCCGGAATCCTGGTATGCACAGTTCAAAAAAGAGGGATATTCCGTCGACTGTGTACTTAAGGGTCTCGGAGAGTATCCCCGGATCCGCGCGCTGTTCTGCCGTCATATTGCAGATGCGGCAGAACACGCGGAAGCGTAAGAAGTTCAGTTCCGGTCTCAGCGGAACTTTCCGTGCTGTCTGCTTTTTCTGAGAATCAGATAAGCGATCCCCACAAGTGATGACGCTGCCCCTGCCGCAAGCTCCGGCACCGGAGCGTCATCCCCTGTCTTCGGATTGCTGCCAGCGGAGGAGGCTTTGCCGGAAGAAGTATATCCCGACGTTTTCGTGGGGGACGGGTTTGTGCCCGTCCCTCCTGTCACTTTGCCCCCGCCTGCATCGTCTGTGCATCCGGGATTGTCTGTCATATCATCTGTACTGCACGTCTTCGGCACATGAATGTTATTCACAATACTGCTGCTTCCTCCGCTGCTGTTGTTCTGGTCTGAGGAATTAGAGGAGCTGCCGTTTTGATTCGAGCTGTTTCCGGAATTATCGTTGGAATTGTCGTTAGAGCTGTTCGATGCACTGGAATTATCATTGTTGTTTTGATTATTCTGATCCTGATTATTGATCTGTCCCTGCTGATTATTCTGATGGCTGCCGTTGTTCTGATCATCCTTATCGCCCGGCAGCGGATGCGGCGGCTTATCCTTGTCCTCATCTTTCAAAGGAGGATTCTTTGGATCTTTCTGCCAGAAGCCTGCGTCCTGATGTGTGATCTCCACGAACGGTCTTTCCATCGTCGGCTCGTCAAATTCCAGACCGGGAATCTGCGCCTCATAAAAAGCATTTTCACTGTCAAAGCACGGTCGGGCATCGGAATTCTCATCCTCCGGCACGCCGTTTACCTGCTGCTTCGTCAGCTCCCAGTCACCGATCGCAAAGTCATCCGTTCCCGTGAAATGTACCGTATACGCCTCATCTCTCAGATCATCGAAAACATACGAGCCGTCCTCTCCCGTGATCACCGGTTCCACAGTCTGCCCGTGCACATCTGTAACCTCCTGTCCGTCCGGATCGGTCAGCGCAACCTTTACGCCTGCCAGCGCGGTTTCGTCCGCGTCCCGTCTTCCGTCCCTGTCGCTGTCCTCCCAGGCAAGCCCTGAGAGCCTTCTGCCGATAACTCTCGCCCGCACCGGAAGCGTCTCCGCCACATCCGGCAGACCAGGCACAAAAAGCGTCGAGTGGTTGCCGTAGCAGTCTCCGCCTGCATTTCCATCCGGCTTTAACTGCCATGTCAGCTTCACCATCTCAAGCGGAGCGAGCGTTCCTCCAAGTACGATGGCCTTAACCGTCTCCTGCGGCATCTGCGGGATGTGAAACAGGATTCCCTCATCGGTATCCGTTCTGGACGCCTCCTTCCAGATCAGGTTCCCTGCGGCAAATTCTGAAGCGTCCTTGCCGCGGATTTCCTCCTGTGTGGTGTAATATAAGGAGAGATCTGAATGCGGGCAGTGCGTGGTGTCCATAAGCAGCTCCGTCACCTCGTAGATTCCCTCGTAGTCACTCTCGCGTCCGTCCTCTGCATAGGGAAGAATATCCATTGCCGCGAGATCCTCCACCGGGTTGTGAGAAGTGTTGGAGCACTCGAGGGTAAATGTAATGGGTGCGTCCTGCTCCACAAGATCCTCCTCGATATTTTTTAAAATTCTGACGTCTGTAAGCTTAATTACTTTAAGCCCCACGGAGGCGCGGTTTCCGAAAAGTTCGGAAATTTTCACCGGATCCTCGTCCGTCTGGATATCTGCGGTCTGTGTCAGAATATCGCCGTTTCTGACGTCTTTTTCCGGATCTTCCATATTTCCGATCTTGGCGCTGAACATTATCGGAGAAGTCTCCTCGTTGACCGGTTCCTTGTCAAGATGCCAGGTCAGCGTCTGTGTTCCGTCCTCTGCCTGTGTAATTTCAGGCTCCAGCGGCACGCCGTCACGGCTCGCGCTGCCCGGTATATAGGTCAGATTTACCGGCAGACGGCTTGTGACTGTAACCGGCGTCGTCTTCTCCGCCGCCGTATCCGGTGTGCGAACCTGCGGAGTAATCGCATACGTCACCTGGTTCTGTCCGGCTCCCACATCATAAGAATCCTTCGGATTGCCGTCCGCGTCGAGGTCTGTGATCACATTCTTAACCGACGCCTCAAATTGTGCGATGCGCATGGAATTTCCGGACAGATACCCTCCGGCGTGACTGCCTTCCATCAGACTTCCGTCCTCGTGGTATGATGCCTTCTGATACCAGCTGTTCTCCATGCCGTTTCGCCGGTATGCAAAGGGCTCCGGGTAGGATGCCCCCGGATTTAATCTCGTCTGTGTATCGTCGAGCCGTCCTGCCTCGTCCCAGACTCTCAGACTGTTGACAGTCTGATAGACGCCGTGGGGCGCCGCGTCCTCCCGAATCTTCATATCCTTAAACAGCCAGAGCTGAATCATATACTGCCCCAGCCTGTAATCCGGATGGATCGTACCGTTTCTTCCCTCATAAAGCACGGCGACACACGTCTTCTGATCTGCAAGCAATGATGCCATGTCACGGTAATATACGAGCTCCTCCTCCGTCGTCTCGTCCATCTCCGCATCGTTCTTCCAGCCGGTGCCGTCCGGCTTTGCCCCGTAGCGAACCTTGATCTGCATATTCGAGGTGCCTGTCAGAGACACCTGAAAGTCATCCTCTCCGTCATCCGCGGATATCTCAAATCCTTCATCGTCAAACTTCTGCAGCATGTTAAAGCTGTAGGGCACAATCTCATTGCTGTAAAGCCCCATACAGGAACCCAGCAGCAGTTCGGTACCTCTCCAGGCGCTTCCGTCTCCTCCCTCCCAGGTGGAGGCAAAAATATTGGCATCGCCCTGCGGCAGTCCCTCGAATGACTTGAAAAACTGCTGCTCCTTGCCGAAGATGCCGTCGTGGTACTGTCCCTGCGTCGTCATGGAGTCATCCTCCTGATCCATCTGATTTTCATTGCCTGCACTCTGCGCAAGCGCCTGTCCGGAAATCGAGGACGCACGCAGATTCTGATCTGACACTGTCAGATAGTAATCAGCGTCCATCTCATCCGCCCTGTCAGCAGGGCAGAGAATCTGCACATAGCCTGCAGAAAAGCAGCCCGTCGCCGCGTCGTACAGTCCCGGCAGCGTCGGGAATCGGTACTCCTCGCTGAAGCGGTAATTGCTGACAGTGACGTGCAGAATATTTCCCTCCTGCTCGATCCGCCACGTACCTGAATCCGTACAGGAGCGGTCATCCGTTCCGATGTCGAGGGGCACAGACGCGGAGTAAGGAAGCTCCGTCTCGTTGCCGATGATCAGATTTCTGTCCAGCACGCCCCTGCGGCGCACGGTGTCGTTCGTCTTATAATCCCACAGTATGGGGGTATCCCTCTCCTCAATCTCGCCGCCGTAGACCTGCTCCCAGGCGTGCATCTCAAGATCGAATGTGATGTCGCCCGCCGGCAGCTCCAGCCCGCGAAGTCCTTTCTCCACGCGGTCATTTTTAAGCTGCACCACAATTCCGGCGCTGTAGATCTTGCCGCCCTGTCCGCCGGGTGCGCTCTCACCCGCGGCGAGATCAAACGCGCCTGCAGGGGACTGATACTGAGACGGGAAGATCCCGACGTTATACCGCGGCGCAGCCGATACCGTCAGAGGATCCGGCTTCACGGTGCGGATAAGGTCTTCCGGATTGCCGTCCATCCAGAGCGAAAATTCCGGAACAATCTCAGATCCGTTTGCCATTCCCTGCACCTTCACAATGACAGAGAGCGTGCCGGCGCCGGGAATCGCAGATGTATAATCCCCGCAGTCTACATGACGGCGGCAGGTCAGAATCGTCCGATCCGGCTGAGTCTCAAGCTGCGGATCTACCATCCACGCCATCGCATCCACGTCAAATGTCGCCTCGGACGCTGCTGCCGGAAGCTCAAAGCGGCACCAGACGTCTCCCTCCGTAAAGTAATCGAACGCTGTCTCATGCAGTCCCATCGTGTACGCAAGTGTATAGTTCACGCTGTCAAACGAGCGCACGATGCCGTTCTCCGGTCCTGAATCATTTCCCGGCTGATCGTCCTCATCGAAGGGCTCTGTGCCGTCCGCCACGGAGAGTACGCGGATTCCCGTGACTTCCGCTCCGTTCGGCGTAAGCGCTCCTCCCATCAGAGCACTCCTTGTCATAGGCTGCTGCTTCACCGGGTAGCCGAAGTTCTCAGCCTCGCCCCAGCCCAGCTCGTAATCATTTCCCTCAATCTCCCACGGGGGAAGATCTTCCGTCGTCTCCTGCGCCTGCGCGGGCAGCGGAGGAATCACCATGCAAAGAGCTGTGCAGAGTCCCGCCGCTGCGGATACTGTTCGTTTCCATATTCTGTTATTCAATAATAATCTCCTTTCCGCCGGAAACTCTCCGGCATCCATTCTGCTGTCACAGTTCAGGCATCCGCTTTACGGCTTCTGTCCAAACCGCAGCATTTTTTCTGCTTTAGGGTACAAAAAATCAGAGTACCCCCAAACTGTGCACCTCCTCATTTCTTATATTCTTCGTTGTTGAGAAAATCGGCTGATTTGCCGTATTGACCTGCCATCGGCAGTAGATTTGTTCGTTTTTAGAATACCACAGACTCTTTGTCTTCGCAAGTAAAATTATAAAAAAATACTTCCCACACAGATATAAAAGTCCGTGAAGGGAAGTCTGGCGTTGAAACCCTATGCGTAGAATTCCCGGAAATACTGATCGATTTCCTCTTCTTTGCTGTGCGCTATGAGCTTTACCTTTTCCCCAAGCTCAATACTCAGCAGCCCGAGAATAGACTTCGCGTCGATGCGTCCCTTGCGGAAGCTTACATCCACGTCAAAATCTACCTTACTGCAGATTCTGGAAAATTTCAAAAGCTCATCCATCTCCAAAAACTGTACTTCTCTCTCTGTCATAACGATTTCTCTCCTCACTGTGTTCAATTTCTTCGGGTCAGAATTTCTCCCTTATCTTTCTCTCGCCTTCCCGAAGCCTTTCTCTGAGCTCTTCGCTCTCTGTAAGCACTTCGCAGAAAGCATGGTACTCGTCCAGAAGCCCCTGTCCGTGCAGAACCCGGTAAGCTCCCGCATCGCTTCCCAACGCAAGATAAACGCCCTTTTCATATCCCAGCCGCAGCGTCTTCTGCTGCACCTGCCAGATCGCCCGCAGAGAATCGTCCGGAAATCTGCCGTCTCCGATGAGATTTCTCACCGTCACCAGTGTCGGCACCCAGACAGCTTTCTTCTCCTTTATGCAGGACAGGCTCTCCTCATTCTGAAAATTGCCGTGCTCGATGCTGTCGGCTCCGGCCTCCGCAGCCTCGATAACCGCCTGCGCACCGTTCGTGTGCGTCATAACAGAAAAGCCCATCTCGTGCGCCGTCTCTACCAAAGCGCGCACCTCACTGCCTGGGAGCTTCTCCCCTGTAACCTCTCCGTTTCGGTCAAAATCAAGGATTCCGGTTGTCATCAGCTTCACAAACTGCCCGCCCTGAGCCTTTAACTCGCGGACCAGAACGCGAAATTGACCGAGCGTCGAAAAACTTCTGCCCACGATTCCTCCGTAATGCCCTTCCCTGTGCAGGGCAAAAACAGGTGTGCGATAGGTGATGCCGTACTCCGGCGCAAGCTCCATTGCACGCTTTGACACGCCGTATGGGTCGCCGCCGTCCCGGACGTACGTGATCCCCTTTTCGCAGTACGCTTCAAAATGCTCACGGATCAGGCTGTCCACGGGACCGTTTTTCTGATCCCGGACAGCCTGATGATAATCATAGCCATTCATAAAAATATGGGCATGGCACTCCCCGAACATGATTCTCACTCCCTGTTATTATCAATCATATACAGCAGCGCGTTGCAGATGCAGGCAGCGATATTGCTGCCGCCTTTTCTGCCTCTGGCAACAATGTACGGCACATCCGTCTGCATAATCAGCTCCTTGGACTGAACGACATTGACAAATCCTACAGGAACGCCGATGATGAGCTCCGGATGAATCCGCCCCTCCTGAATAAGTTCATAGAGGCGCACCAGAGCTGTAGGGGCATTTCCGACTGCGATAATCAGCTTTTTGTCGAGTTCTGCCGCCTTATCCATACTCGCGACCGCCCGTGTTGTGCCGTTTGCCTTTGCCGCGGCGGCAACATCCTCATCGGACATAAAGCAGTACGCCTCGCCGCCCAGACGCGCCAGTGCGCGCTTGTTGATGCCGGACTTTCCCATCTGTGTATCCGTCACAATGCACGCCCCGTCCCGCAGCGCCGCAAGCGCCTTCTCAACCGCTCCCTCGGAAAAGCAGAGATTGTCCGCATAATCGAAATCCGCACTTGTATGAATACAGCGCTTGATAATCAGTTCCTTGTCAGGATCGAGCTTTTTCTCCCCGAGCTCCTGTGTGATAATCTCAAAGCTTCTGCGCTCAATATCCATGGGCTTTACATTTTCCAGTTCTATTTTCATATGACATTTACCTCGCATGTACGGCCGTCAGACCGTTACCTATTTTATGACTTTCATCTTCAAAATGCAACTGTTTTTTTATACTCCGCTGTTCAAAATCTCATAAATTTTTTCCATATCGAGATGTTCCCTGAGCGCTGCCGCGAGCAGGTCATACTGGCTTTCCTTAAACGCTGCGAAGTCCACTCCCGTGATCTCAGAAGTGTCCAGTCCCTTCTTCCTTCCGATCGCCGTCACAACGGCCTTCGCAACGGCCTCTCTGTCGAAGACGCCGTGGACGTAAGTGCCGTACACGTTCCCGCAGAACGCCCCGTCCATTTTCTCTCCGCTCTCTCCCGCATGGCCGGACAGCCGCGTCAAAGGTGCGGCGCCGTCTTTTAACTTTGTGACGCCCATGTGAATCTCATAGCCGCAAAGCTCTGTTCCGGAAAGCTCCGCCAGGTCTCCGGGCACAGTTTCAAATACTCCTGTGACCTGCGTTCTCGTCTTCTGTGAGGCAAATATCGTATCCATCGGGAGCAGACCCATACCGTTTACGCTGCCGCCGCCGGAGATTTCCACGCCCTCCGGGTCGGAGAGTGTCTCTCCGAGCATCTGATATCCTCCGCAGACGCCGAAGAGGATCGCTCCCGCCGCATGACGCTTCAAAACCGCAGCCTCCATGCCGCTCTGGCGCAGCCAGAGCAGATCCTCCATCGTGTTCTTCGTTCCGGGCAGGATGATCATATCGGGATTTCTAAGCTCGCTCACCTGCTTGACATACCGCAAAGAGACGCCCGGCATATTCTCAAACGGGTTAAAGTCCGTGAAGTTGGAAATTCTCGGCAGACGTATTACTGCGATATCAATGACCGCCACGGTCTGCTCTCTCTCAAAGCGCTCCGTCAGGCTGTCCTCATCCTCGACCTGGATCTGCAGATATGGCGCAACGCCGACCACCGGAATACCGCTCTTCTCCTCGATCATCTCTACGCCGCTGTCCAGAATAGACTTATCGCCGCGGAATTTGTTGATGATCAGCCCCTTCACCATGCTTTTTTCATCCTCCTCAAGCAGCATCACCGTTCCGATAAGCTGCGCGAACACACCCCCGCGGTCAATATCTCCCACGAGAAGCACCGGCGCTTTGGCGAGCTTGGCCATTCCCATATTGACGATATCCTCCTGCTTGAGGTTAATCTCTGCAGGGCTTCCCGCTCCCTCCAGCACGATAATATCGTACTCCTCCTCCAGCGCGTGATACGCCTTCATGATGTCAGGCACCAGCTTATGCTTATACGCGAAATAATCACGCGCGCTCATATTTCCCAGAACCTCTCCGTTGACAATGACCTGGGAACCCACATCATTCGTGGGCTTTAACAGGATCGGATTCATCAGCACGGACGGACGGATTCCGGCCGCCTCGGCCTGCATGACCTGCGCGCGCCCCATCTCCAGCCCCTCCTCCGTAATATAAGAGTTGAGCGCCATATTCTGGGACTTAAACGGTGCCACTCTGTAGCCGTCCTGCTTAAAAATTCTGCACAGACCTGCCGCGATCAGGCTCTTTCCGGCATTTGACATCGTGCCCTGAATCATGATTGCTTTTGCCATTTTCCTTCCTCCTTTCCGGCGAGCGCTCCAAGCGCTGCCTGCAGTTTTATGTTATCCTCATGCTTCCTGACCGCAATCCGGTAATACTCCTCCCCCAGATTCCGGTAATTGGCGCAGCTTCGGATCATAATCCCACGCTTCAGCAGCGCCTCCCGAAGCCCGGCGGGAGCGCGGAAAAACAGATAATTCGCCACGGAATTATATACTTTAAATCCGCATTCCTCCAGTACGCTCCTCAGAAACTCCCGCTCTGTGCGCACGATCTGCATGGATCTCTGTATGTACTCTTTTTCCTGCAGCGCCGCCTCTCCGGCTGCCTGCGCCGGAATCGAGACGCTCCACGGCTGCATCGCTGCGCGCATCCTCTCAAGCACGGATTCATCCGCACAGATTCCGTAGCCCAGCCGCAGCCCTGCCATTGCATAGCGCTTTGTGAACGCGCGCAGGATGAAGAGCTTCTGGTCAGCCAGATGCTTCTTCTGCGACAGCTGCTCCCCTCCCTCCACAAAATCGAGAAAGCACTCATCCATAACGAGGAAGCTACGCTCCTGCCGGCAGACGCTTCGCACCTCCTCCATAACAGCCTGCGAAATCAGAAGTCCGGTGGGGTTGTTCGGATTACAGAGAAATACCATCTCCGGCTTTTCCCTTCTGATGGCCTCCGCAAGACCGACGTCCGCCTGCAGATTGTTTTCATGTGAAAGCTCATAAAAACAGATCTCGCTGCCCGCTGCGCGAAGCGCCTGCTCATACTCCGCAAACGTGGGCGCAGGCAGAAGCGCCTTCTTCGGGCGAAGCGCAAAGGCAAGCGCGAAGATAAGCTCCGCGGCACCGTTTCCGCAGATCAGCCACTCCTGCGGCACCTGCTCCGCATCGCCAAGCGCCCGGATCAGCCGCTCACATCGCACATCCGGGTAATTGGCAATCCGGCACATACTCTCCTGCGCTGCGCGCATAACCGACTCCGGCGTGCCGAGCGGATTCATATTTGATGAAAAATCAATAACGTCGGGGTGGCGGTAGACGTCCCCTCCGTGAACCTGTTCTGTCATACTGTCTCCTCTTTCTCTGTAAACCTACATGCATCTGATTTATGCCGCCTATCCGTCGGCGGGCTTTCTCAGGAAAGCATGATAAATAACTGCACTGCAGCGCGCGCAAACACGAACAAAAGCAGGGCGAGTGCTGCCGTTGTATATAAAAGGCGGTTCGCCCTGACAATATCCCCCGGCTCGACCGGACGGATATCATCCCCGATCGTTGGTTTGTCATGCAGCTTTCCGAAATACCACGCAGGCCCTGCGAGCTGGACATTCAGCGCGCCTGCCATCACCGCTTCCGTATGCGCGGAGTTCGGGCTCGCATGATTGTGCCGGTCGCGCAGATAAATCTTCTTTGCGAATTTCTGATCCAGCCCGCACACAGCGCTTGCCGTAATCATCAGCCACGCGCAGATCCGAGCCGGAATAAAGTTTGCAATATCATCAAGCCTGGCCCCTGCGGTTCCAAAATACTGATATTTTTCATTCTTGTACCCAATCATGGAGTCGAGCGTGTTGACTGCCTTATATGCAAATCCCAACACCGCTCCGCCTATCATCATATAAAAGAGCGGTGCGATTACTCCGTCGGAGGCATTCTCCGCCACGGTCTCCACAGCCGCCTTCGTGACTCCCTTCTCATCCAGGCTCTGCGTATCTCTTCCCACAATCATCGACACCGCATACCGCGCGTCCTCAATCGTGCCTCGCTCCAGCGCGTCCTCCACCTTCATGCTCTCATCTTTCAGTGAGCGCGTTGCGAGAAGCTGGTAACACCAGAACGTCTCGATCGCCACCCCAAGCGCCGTATGAATGTGATACGCTGCCCACAGCACAGCAAACGGAACTGCGGCAGAAAATCCTACCACCAGCAGCACGAGCAGCGCGCCGGCTATCCGCTCTCCCGTCTTATTCTTCGGAAACAGCGGGCGCAGAATCTTCTCGCCCAGCGAGATCCCGTTTCCGATCAGCCGCACCGGATGGTACAGCCAGCGGGGATCCCCCGCGAACAGATCTATGCAAAATCCCAGCACGACCGCTAAAAGCGTCCATCTCCACATCATGATCTCTCTCCTCTATTTCCGCCCGCTGCGGAAATCTTCTCCTGTACTTTTATCACACAGTTCCCTGCTTCCCACTGTTTCAGATCCACGGTACAGGCATAACCCTCTCCGTTTCTGACATGCCAGTGGTAGAAATCCTCCCCGGGAACTGCATATGCGGCGAGAATGCTCATAATCGTCCCGCCGTGCACCACGCAGGCAGCGCTCCCGGCTCCTCTCTTTCGGCAGAGCCTTATGACTGCGTCAAACGCCTGCGCGCATCTTTTCCGGAATGCTTCCGGACTTTCGCCGCCCGGAAACGGGAGCGTCCCGTTGCTGTCAATCCATCGCTGATACTCCTTGTTTCCGTCCAACTCTTTATAATTCTTATTTTCAAACGCTCCGAAATCACATTCGGCGAAATCTCCGACAAGCTCCTGCTCTGTCTTTGGGAACAGAATCCGCGCCGTCTCGCGGCAGCGAAGCAGAGGAGATACAAACAGAAGCTCTGTATCCGGATAAGTAAATTGTCCGAGTGCAGCGCGGCCTTCCTCTGTCAGAGGCTCGTCCGTTGTCCCGATATAGCGTCCCAGAGTATTTCCAAATGTCATCCCGTGGCGGATCAGATACAGCCGCATCACTTGATCACCGTCCCGATTCCGCAGACAACACGGTGTACCTCATCCGACATCGCAGCAAGCTGCGTGCAGATTCTTCCCACCGCCTCGCGGTATTCACGCTCAAACGCGTCCATGGGCACAATCCCATATCCGATCTCCCGACAGACAAGAATCACATCCGGGTTTTCTTTCTTAAAATATTCCGGAAGTTCTCTCATGGGCAGACCGTCCGCAAGTCCTCTCCTGATAAATTCTTCCAGGTGACAGACAATGCCGCAGTCCTTTAGCTCTTCCCAGCTGCAGACCGCTCCGTCCAGAAGCTTTCCCGCATCCTTCCACGTATTACGGGCATATGCAAGCTTTCCCTGATATGCACCTCCGATTACCATTTTCATGCTCCCACACTCCTTAACACACACTCCGCCGCTACGGTGACAACCGCGATGGCAAGCTCGCAGATTGACAGGAAATAACCCGCCAGGTCCCCGGTCGTCCCTCCGAAGTATTTCATCGCCTTATGGTGATAGAACCAGAAGGCTCCTCCTCCTGCCAGAAGCGCTGCAATTCCCAGCCAGAGATCCAGAACCAGAAGTCCTGCCCCAAGCAGCACAAGATATACGACAAGCACGTTTCTTACGCGCAGCGTCTGTGCATTTTTGGAAAATTCGGCGACTGTGCCGTCTTCCCTGGCCTTCGGAAACGTGACAACTGCCAGGCCGCTCAGCGTCCGCGACAGGCAAAAGCTTATACAGACCACGGGAAGCGCACGCCGGCCCATTTGGCAGTACACTCCGTAATACAGCAGGAAATAGACGCTGCAGGTGATAACCGCGAACGCTCCTGCATGCGAATCCTTCAGGATCTCAAGCCGGCGGCTTCTCTCCTGCCATGAGGAGAGCGCGTCCGCCGTGTCGAGCAGCCCGTCAATATGAATCCCCCCCGTCACCGCTACCGGCACCAGAACCAGAAGCGCTGCAAGGAAACCTGTCTTTAAATCTAACATATGGCCAACTGCATAGGCAAACCAGGTCAGGACTCCGATCGGGATACCGATAAACGGGAAAAAGCACATCATGTAGCGCATATTTTTCTGGCTCCAGTCTGCCCGCGGCACGGGGATTCTGGAAAACATCGCAAATGCGATGCAAAAGCTGTTCCACAGGGATTTCATCTCTACTCCTCCTTTATGCGAACCGGAATTCCGTACACGACCTCAGTCACACTGTCCGCAATCCGCGCCAGATACTGATTGATGGTTCCCAGATATTTCAGATAGCGCTGCGTCTCCCGGTCATAGGTGATTCCATCGGAAAATACCTCGTTCGTCACAACCACAAGATTTTCTGCCTGCGCGGCAAGCGCATCGATTCCGCGGCAGACTGCCTCACACGTATTTTCGCCTGCACCGCCTTCCTGGTACATCTCGTTTGCGGTCAGGTTTGACATACACTCCAGCAGCACGTCCGCTCCTTTCGGAATCTTCAGCTCTTCCAGATGCGTATAGCACTCCACAGTCTCAAAGCGCTTTCCCGCACGCATCCTCCGGTGGCGCTCCACACGGCGGCGGCTCTCTTCATCAAAGGGATACATGGTCGCGATATAAATTCTCACATCTCCCTGAAGATTTACAATCTGCTCCTCCGCAAACGCGGACTTTCCGCTTCCGCTTCCTCCCGTCACAATATGTATCATCACATGCACCTCTTATACCAGCGGTTTATACTCTTCAATATGATTTTCCGTAAACGTGCTCATACTGCGGTAGACCGCACACGCCATGGAGAGAAGCGGGAAGAGCGCCACTGCCCCCGTTCCCTCGCCCAGGCACATATCACACGTCAGGAACGGCTCCTTGCCCAGAGATTCCAGAATCAGCCGGGCCGCCGGCTCTTTGGAACAGTGCGACGGAACCATATAGGGAAGCGCCTGCGGTGCGATGCGCGAAGCCGCAAGCGCCGCCACCGATGAGATAAATCCGTCCATCACTACCGGAATTCCAAGCGCCGCGCCTCCGAGAAATACTCCCGCCATGCCGGCGATATCAAATCCCCCGACCTTTGCCAGCACATCAATGGCATCCGACGGATCCGGCTGATGAAGACGGATTCCCGTCTCAATGGCATGAATTTTTCGCCGCAGTCCCTCACTTGAGAGCCCTGCGCCGCGCCCTGTCATCTCGATCGGATCTCTTCCCAGAAGCACAGATGCCACGGCGCTGCTCGTCGTCGTATTTCCGATTCCCATCTCTCCGGTCGCAAGGATCTGGTAGCCCTTTTCCTTCAGCTCCTGTGCCATCCCGATGCCCACTTCGAGCGCACGGACTGCCTGCTCCCTTGTCATCGCTGGTTCTTTCACAAAATTCTTTGTTCCGTAGGCAATCTTCCTGTCAATAATTGTGGTATCACGTGCCACCCCGATATCCACCGGGTAAATGTCCGCGCCGGACTCACGGCAGAGGATACTCGCCGTAGCTTTTTCGTGCAGGAAATTCTCAGCGACAATTGCAGTCACCTCCTGCCCGGTCTGCGTCACGCCCTCCTCCACAACGCCGTTGTCCGCGCACATCACGACGAGCGCTTTCTTATCCAGACGCACATCCGGCGTGCCGTTCATGCCGGCAATCGCTGCAAGCACATCCTCCAGTTTTCCAAGGCTGTGAAGCGGATGGGCAATACTGTCCCAATGGCGTCTAGCCTCCTCCATCGCCTTCTCATCCAACGGTCTGATACGGCCGAGTGTTTCTTCCAGATTCATCTCTTCTTCCATCCTTTCTCACAGAGCGCGCTTCCTGCTCTTCGCACATGCGCGCAGAAACTCTGCGGCAAGCTCAGGCGCCCCATAGTAATACAGATGCGGAAAGCCGGCGAGCATCCGGTATTCCGTGTGCATACACCTCCACCCTCTGCTGCTCAAAGGCTTCTGCGCCTCAAACGCTTCTCCGCAGTTTTCGGAATCAAAATAGTGGAACTCGTGCGCCGGGATATGGTCAAAGGAATGCCCGAACGCCTCGCCCTTTAAATGAATATATCCAAACCTTCCCAGCTTCTCTGTGCGGTACGCCTTTGCGTCAATAACGCCCGCCATTCGCCAGGCCTGCCCCTGCATATCCTCCATCTCCCGGTGCAGATACATAAAACCTCCGCACTCCGCCAGACACGGCATACCTCCGGTGACTGCGCGGCGGATTTCCTCACGCATCGCAGCATTTTCGCTGAGCTTCTGCGCGTACAGCTCCGGATACCCTCCCGGCAGCAAAATTCCGTCCGCCTCCGGAAGCTTTCCGTCATGAAGAGGAGAAAATTCCACCAGCTTTGCGCCAAGCTTTTCCAGCAGGCGCAGATTATCCTCATACAAAAAACAAAATGCCTCATCCCGCGCCACCGCTATCCGCACGCTCTCTTTCCCGGCAAGAGGCGCAGGCAGCTTCGGTTCCTCCCAAGACAGTTCCTCTGCCTCCCCGGCAAGCGCAAGCAGCGCGTCTATATCGAGGGATTTCTCCAGCCTTGCGGCGAGTCTGCTCACCTTTCCCTTCAGATCCCGCACCTCATCGGGCAGCACCAGGCCGAGATGGCGGCTCTCCAGCACACAGTCGGAAAGTTCCGGCACATAGCCGAGAACTTTTACGGGAAGCTGCTCCTCTATCATCTGCTTCACGCGCGGGTAGAGCATCGCGGAAATACGGTTTAATATCACGCCGCGGATTCTGCTGTCTTCGCGGTATTTTATAAAGCCGAGAATCTGCGGCACAATCGACACGCTCATTCCCTTACAATTTACAATCAGTACGGCCGGGCTCTTTGTTTCGCAGGATACCTCATAAGCGCTGCCCTGCACCGAGGTGCCCGCCAGCCCGTCATAATATCCCATGACGCCCTCGATCACCGCGATGTCGCAGCCGCGCGCATTCTCACCCAGCAGATACCGCGCCGTATCCGGCTTTACGAAAAAGGTATCCAGGTTGCGGCTCTTCGTCTCCAGAATTCTGCTGTGGAACATGGGATCAATATAGTCAGGCCCGCACTTAAAGGACGCAGCTTTAAGGCCGCGGTCTTTAAGCACTTTCAGAATACCGCACGTCAGAAGCGTCTTGCCGCTTCCGCTGCCTGCGGCGCTGAGAAGAATTCTCGGAAGTCTCATATCTCTTCTCCTTTGCCCGTACTGGAAATAATATATACCGGATTCTGCCCCATCATCAGATGATAGCTGCCCGCTGCGCGACCCTTGGCCGCAAAGATCTGCGCAATGTCAGGTTCATCAAAGCGGCGGCTGTCCCTGAAATACTGCACTGCCTCCGCCACTGTCTCCAGCGTAATCGCCGTGATCACGACACGCAGGCGCGGATTTTTCTCATACAGCAGTTCCATAATCTCTCTGAGATTCCCTGAGGTGCCGCCGAGAAACGCATGCGTGGGCGCCGGGAGATCTCTCAATGATTCCGGCGCACGCCCCTCGATGATCTCAAGGTTGTCAGCGGCGAACTTAACCTTATTCTCACGCATCAGCTCTGCTGCCGCGGGGTTCTTCTCAATGGAATACACCGTGCCGCGCACTGCAAGGCGCGCCGCCTCGATGGAGACGGAGCCGGTTCCCCCGCCGATATCATAGACGACGGCATTCTCCGTAAGCCGCAGCTTACACATGCAGATCTCGCGGATCTCCTCCTTCGTCATCGGCACCTTGTCCCGCAGAAACTCCGCGTCAGGAATGCCGGGTGTCACGACAGGATCCGGCGCGGGATTTTCCAGCAGCACCACGGAGAGACTGTCCGTCTCGTAACCGGAGAAATCCGCCGGCGCGCCGCTTACGATCTTCTCATCCGGATAAGAGAGGCGCTCCCCGATGTGAACGCGCACATCATTCATACCGTAGCCGCACAGCTTTTGGCATAATTCAGAGATTCCCCCTCGGTCTCCCACAAGCGCAAAAACTTTTGCATTGCGGCGGATAAGCCCCACAAGGTTATTTTTCCTGCCGTGCACGCTTGAAAGGCAGACATCCTCCCAGGCGATGTGCAGCTTATCACAAAAATACACCGGAGATGCGATGCCCGGAAAAACCGTGAGCTCTTCGTCAAATACCTCCAGAAGCTTCCTTGCACCGCTGTAAAAGCCCACGTCGCCCGAGAGCAGAATCGCGATCCTTCGGTACTCCGGATGGGACTGTACGAAATCATGGATTTCCTGCGGCTTATATGCATCAAAACGCGGCTTGTCCGGAAGCTGCACGCTCTCCAGCATTCTGGCTGCTCCGATGAGCACATCGGCCTGCCTGCAGAACTCCCTGGCCTCCACTGTCATCGTATCCCCGCTTCCCATGCCGATGCCGACCAGCGCAATCTCCCGCGGCAGATTCTCCACGCCCGCCGGCGCGCCGTTTTCCTGCAGAAGCCGCTGTACGAGCTCCTCGCACGCCTCCAGGGAAACGCCTTCCTCCGCAAGCGGCCTGCCGATTATCACCGTCACCGCTCCCACATCGCGCGCTGCCTCATACTTCTCCAGAAATCCGCCCGCTGCCCCGGTATCCTTAGTCACAAGATACTTTGCGTCAAACTGGCGCATCATCGCGGCGTTCAGCTCCCTGGAAAACGGCCCCTGCATACAAATCAGGTGCTTACCCTCGACGCCGAGTTTGCTGCACGCTTCCACGACCTTCGGAAGCGAGAGCACGCGCGCATAAATGCGCTCGCGGAAATTTTCAATCCGGGTAAACGCGGCAAGCTCCTTGCTGCCGGTGGTGAGAAAAATATTCCCGGTCGTCTGCCGCAGATATTCCACGGCGCCGGAGACGGAATCCACACGGACACAATCGTTTTCATCGACCTGCTGGGTGCCCCGCAGCAGACGGATATACGTCTTGCCCGTGTGCTCGCAGGCGCTTCGGATATTCTCCGTAACCTCGGCGGCATACGGATGCGTCGCGTCCACCACCAGAACATCTCCAAGCGCCTCCATCTTCGCTTCCATCTGCTCACGGCTCAGCCGCTCATGTGAGATGAAAAGCCCGGTATCACGCGGCAGCAGACTCTCTCCGTACTCGGTCGCCACGCAGACGTGCACCTCATATCCATGTCCGCCGAGATGCTCCGCGAGCGTGCGTCCCTCGACGGTTCCCGCAAATATCAGTACCTTATACATTCCTGTAACCTCTCGGCGTCACCATTTTGCCGCCAATCTCCTTTGTCTGCGAATTTCCCACAAATACGGTTGTAAACATGTCCACCTGCGTATCGCGCAGTTCTTTCAGCGTCATCACGCGCGCTGACTGTCCCTCGCGGGCGATATGATTCACTATACCGCAGACCGTATCCTCCGATTTGTACTGCAGCATGAGATCGCACGCCTTCTGCAGATAATCACGGCGCTTTTTGCTCGACGGGTTGTAAAGACACACAACGAAGTCCGCCTCTGCCGCTGCGAGGAGTCTCCTCTCGATCTTCTCCCACGGCGTCAGCAGATCGCTTAAGGAAATCAGGCAGAAATCGTGAATCAGCGGCGCGCCGAGCACCGCGGCTCCTCCGGTCGCTGCAGTTACACCCGGGATAATCTCAAGCTCTACATCCGGATAGTTCACTCCCACCTCGTACATCAGTCCAGCCATACCGTAGACGCCGGCGTCGCCGCTGCAGATCATAGATACAGCCTTTCCCTTCCGGGCTTCCTCAAACGCCATCACGCAGCGGTCCACCTCCTTTTTCATCGGGGTGGTCAAAAATTCCTTACCGGCGAAATGATCTCTCACGAGATCCACATAGACCGTATAGCCGATGATGACATCGCTTGCGCGCAGCGCGTCAGCCGCCTTTACCGTCATCTGCTCATATGCTCCCGGTCCGATTCCAACTACATAAATCTTATTCAAAACGTACCCTCCAATCCGAGACGGCAAGGGCGCAGGTTGCGCCGTCCGCTCCTGTTTTCTTCTGATAGACCGTTCCGCCGCCCGCCCTCACCGCGCTGCGTTCGCAGACATTGTCTGCGCCTGTGGTCTTTTTAACAAATTCTGAGGGAGTAAAACTGCCGGGCACTGCCATCAGTTCCTCTGCCGAAAATGTCAGAAAAGGAAGCGAAAGCTCCCCGGCAAGCGATAAAATTCCCGGTTCATCCTTCTTCAAATCAATGCTTGCCAGCTGCGAAAGCGCTTCCGGGAAGACTGCACGCTTCTCAAGCTGCATCCGCAGGACGGCCTCAATCTTCTCCTTGGGCGCTCCTTTCCGGCAGCCGATGCCCGCTGTCACAATCCGCGGCACGAGATAGAGAGTCTCCTCAAACGGCTGCAGGCGGCGTGAAACGGAGAAATAGATTCCAAGCCGCAGATGTGAGTTCTCACCGGGAGATACCATGGCAAATCCCTCCGGCAGCTTGCCATCCACCGGAAAATCACTCGCCAGCCCCAGTGTCTCACCGCGCAGCAGCGCCGCGGAAACTTCCTTGGCAAGGCGCATGCTGCTGATATACAGGCGGTTCTTAGACGCAAATACATCCACAGCAAATTTGTGGTTGACGTCCGTCGCCGTCGTATACACGGGCACACATCCCAGTCCGGCAGCAAGGCTTCCGGCAAGCTCATTTGCCCCGCCGATGTGACCGGCCAAAATCGGAATACAGTAATCCGCCATCTCATCCATAACAATGACAGCGGGATCCGTGCGCTTGTCCCTCACATGCGGAGCGATCGCGCGCACGGCAATTCCGCAGGCACCCACAAAGATCACAGCGTCGCTGTCCGCAAAACGCTCCCCTGCCCACTGCTGCATCGGCGCTTTCACCGGAAGAATTCCGCTGTTTTCCGGCAGGCTGCGCGTCTTTGCATAAAGACTCACCTGGTGTGCTGCGCCGAGAAAATCCCGGATTTCCAGAAGCCTCTTTATGCCGCGCCCTGTAAATGCCACGCAGGAAATTTTCATACTCTCACGCTTTCTTCGTTCCCTCGCGGAACTCTGTGGTAAATTCCGGGTTATACAGCTCGGAACGGTTATATCTGCTGTGCGTCACCACATCTCCAATGATCATCAGCGCGGTCTTAGTGATGTGATTTTCTCTCGCGGTCTGTGCCAGCGTGCCGACAGTGCAGATAAACTTCTTTTCATCCTCCCATGTCGCCTTATATACAATCGCAGCCGGAGTATCCGCAGTATATCCGCCGGCAATCAGCCTGCGGCTTAACTCGTCAAGCATTCCCGTGCTGAGGAATACGACCATTGTCGCCTGATGTGCCGCAAAGGACTCAATGCTCTCCTTCTCCGGCACCGGGGTGCGTCCTGCCATGCGGGTGATAATTACGCTCTGACTTACATCCGGCAGCGTGTATTCCAGATTCAGCGCTGATGCCGCGCCGCAAAACGAACTCACGCCGGGGCAATAATCATATGCGATTCCCTTTTCGTCCAGCACATCCATCTGCTCGCGGATTGCACCGTACAGGCTCGGATCTCCCGTGTGAAGGCGGACGGTCGTAAGCCCTTTCTCCTCCGCGGCAAAAATCACGTCAAGAACCTCCTCAAGCGTCATTTTCGCGCTGTTATAAACCTCACACGATTCCTTCTTATATTCCAAAAGCTCCGGATTTACCAGTGAGCCCGCATAGATAATCACGTCCGCCTGCTCCAGAAGGCGCATGCCTCTGACTGTGATCAGGTCTGCTGCGCCGCTTCCGGCGCCCACAAAATGTACCATACTCTCCTCGTCCTTTCCTTACCGTTCCTTTACTATTATCAGCGAGTAATATCCCGCGTCGTCCGGAATTTCCTCCGCACTTGTGTAAACCTTCTCATTTTCCATGCCGCAGTTTTCCACCATCCGTACATCGGCGTCCTGCTCCTTTAACCGCTCTCTGACCTCAGCGATCTTCTTTCCGCTCTTCATCAGCACCTTGGTGCCCTTAAGCTCCAGCGCTGACAGATCACGGTAAGTGCTCGGGATCACATGCAGCGCCTCAGAACGCTCTACCAGACCGATATTCAGACGCGCGGCAGCGGCACAGAAGGATGTGATGCCGCTGACGATCTCCACCGGGTAGCCATCCTGCTCCACCAGACGGTGCAGGTAGAGATATGTGGAATATACTGTCGGATCTCCGAGTGTCAGAAATGCGACCTGAAGATCTCTCTTCAGATAACTCTCCAGTACGTCCGCTCCTGCCCTGTGGCTTGCGTCAAGAACTCCCTTATCCTTCGTCATCGGCATATCTACCGCAATGACTGTCTTCTCATCAAGCGCAGGGTATGCCTGCTTTGCGATCTGATACGCCACGCTCTCCTGCGCATTTTTCCCCGGCACAGCAATGACGCTGCTTTCGCGGATCAGACGAAGCGCCTTCAGTGTCAATAGTTCCGGATCGCCCGGTCCCACGCCGAGCCCATATAATTTTCCAGCCATAATAAGTTCCTTTCTGAATGTATGCCGCCTATTCGGCGGCGGGATTTTTGCAGTAATGTCCCCTGCAGAACTGTGTCTTGCCCAGCGTTCCATACACGCTGGAAAATACGACAGCTCCAAGCTCCAGTTCCCCGCAGCCGCGATTGTTCAGATAAAACTGGATTTTCGGCATCACCTGCTCCATCGTCCGCTCCAGGAAGCCCTCCTGCCTCAGCAGCTCCACAGCCTCCTCCGTGGTAATGGTATCCAACAGCCTGCGGACAACTTCTTCCGGCACACCGGCGCGCAGCGCGGCGGCGGCAAAGAGCTCGGCGCGGCAGTCGGCATTTCTCGAATGCGTATTCATAATACCGCCGGAAACCTTAATAAACTTTCCGATATGCGCTATAAACAGAATACCCTTGATTCCCAGCTCCCGCGCCAGATCAATCGTCTCACCGACGTAGTTGCTGCACTTCATCGTGTACGTCAGATCGAGATGCTCCTGCTCTCTGGAAAATGCTTCCCCGTAATTGCCCGGTGTGATCACAAGATATTCTGCGCCGCGCTCCTTTAACATCTGCATTTCCAGCCGGATGCTCGCGATCAGCGCCTCCTCGCTCATCGGAACGACGATGCCGCTCGTTCCCAGAACGGAGAGCCCTCCCACGATACCGAGCCTCGGGTTGAACGTCTTTTGGGCAAGCCGCTCGCCGTCCGGGATATCGATCACAACCTCCATACCCCCCGCATACTTCAGCTCGCGGCAGACCTCAGAGACTTCTTTGGAAATCATGCTGCGGGGTACGCTGTTGATCGCGGCTGCTCCGACCGGCTGCTCAAGCCCCGGCTTTGTGACACGCCCGACTCCCCTGCCTCCGTCTATGGTAATTCCCGGCTGTCCGCACCGCCGCACGGAAGCATAAATCAAAGCCCCGTGCGTCACATCCGGATCATCCCCGCCGTCCTTTCGCACAGCGCAGCGCACACAGTCTGCGGTGCGCGTGACATCCTCGATCAGAAGGTGCAGCAGAATCCCTTTTGGCGTCAGCAGAGCGGCTTCCTCCACCTCCTGTCCCGTAAGCAGCATCCTGGCCGCCGCCTTTGCCGCCGCCGCCGCGCACGACCCGGTCGTATACCCCAGGCGCAGGCGCTTCCTGTCCTTTATTACATATAGATCCTCCAGACCCGTCTTATGTTCCATGATCTTCTCCTTTTGTACAATATCACAAAAAAAACGCTGCCCTTTTGGACAACGTTCTCCATTCCCGAAATTCCGGCGTAAGCATGCGCCCCGGTTGCCGCAGGGAAACATACCTCCCCCGCAGCGCTGGTATCTGGCTTTAACAGTAACGGACTTGCACAGGACTTTCACCTGTTTCCCGAGGCGCAGCAGGGTTATCATTTCTGGGTTACATTATAATGGTTTTGATGGTATGTGTCAATTCACTAAATATAATACTTTTATCTATATCCCCATCTTCCGCGCCGCCTGCTTCCACAGAATGAAAGCGCAGATTACAGCAGCAGCCTCAGCCACCGGGAAAGCTATCCATACGCCCGTGGTTCCCATGACTTTTGCCAGCAGGAATGCCAGAAGCGGCAGGATACTCATCTGCCTCAGGATCGAAATCACCAGCGAATGCACGCCTTTCCCCAGGGCTTCAAACGTTCCGGAGTAAATCAGGCTCGGCGTGGATATAAAAAATCCGATACTGATAATCCGAAGCGCGCTGCTGCCCATCTCCATCAGATCGGGCTGCGCGTCGAAAAGCTTCATGATTGCCCCCGGAAAACCTGCAAACAGGAGCGTTCCCGCTGCCATGATAATTCCGGTTACAAGCATTGCGGAATTCACTGTCTTCTTCAGGCGAGCCAGACTTCCCGCGCCGTAATTGTAGCTTGCGATCGGGCGCAGAGCCTGCACGACTCCGTTCGCGGGCATGTAAACGAAGCTCTGCATCTTAAAATACAGCCCCAGCACTGCGATGCCGGTCGCCGCATTTGCCATCATGCTCAGGATTCCGTTTAAAACACTCACAAGCAGTGACGGCATCGCAGTCATCATTGTGGACGGCACCGCCACCTGATAAATATTTCCGATCACAATACCGCGCACTCTGAATCGCTGAAACTTAAGCTTCAGCCCGTCCTTCTGCCTCTGCATCAGCACAAACGCCAGCAGGCACGCAGCCATCTGTCCGATGATCGTCGCGATCGCGGCGCCGGCAACACCCATTTGCGGCAGACCGAACATTCCGAAAATCAGAATCGGATCCAGAATGATATTGATGACAGCACCGACGCCCTGCAGCACCATAGGAACAAGCATATTGCCCGTGGACTGGAAAATCTTCTCAATCGCGATATGGAAATGACTTCCGAACGTAAAGGTGATGACGATCACGGAATACGTCACCGCCATATCCAGGATCTGCGGATCATCCGTAAACATAGCCAGGAACGGCCGTGATAGAAACAGCCCGACGAGTACAAAGATCAGCCCGTGAACGGCTGCCAGAATAAAGCCGTGAGAAATCGCCTCCTCCGCCTTCTGCCGGTTTCCCTCGCCGAGGCTTCGCGCCACGCAGGAATTCAATCCCACTCCAAGTCCGACCGACACTGCCAGGGATAAGTTCTGAAGGGGATACACCAGAGATACCGCCGTCAGCGCATCCTCGCTTAACCGCGCCACGAAAATACTGTCCACCACGTTATACATGGACTGGATCAGCATTGAGATCATCGGCGGAAACGCCATGGACAGCAGCAGCGGCATGACCGGCTTCGTCCCCATAACATTTGCTTTCTCTTTCATCAGAAAAAACTCCTCCTCTTACCGTATTTTCTCCATAGTACAAAAAAAGGCTACAGACCTCTGTTTGTCTCAGAAACAGAAAAATCTATAGCCCAATGCAATCCCTATTATATTCAATTCATCCGGAAAATGTCAAGACTTTCCTTTGCCGCAGCAGTGCTTGTACTTCTTTCCGCTGCCGCACGGACACGGATCATTCGGATAAATCTTCTTCCGCGTGCTGAAATCCACAACGTCCGCCTTCTTTCTCCCCGGCTCCAGCTCCGCCTGCGTGTGCCCGGCGAGCTCCCACTTCCGGATATACCGCCCGAACACCTCAAGCTGCTCCGCCAGCCTTCTCTTCTTCTTGGCAGAAATCTGAATATTCGCCATATCCAGCAGGCTCTCCACCTCGTCCCAGTCACAGTTCATCCGGACGATATCCTGCATCTGACAAAACAAAGCAGACGCCTGATACTCCGAAAGATTCAGCTCCCGCTTCAGCCAGAGCAGGAAAAAGTCCGTGTTCTCATTCGGCACCTGCACCTGAAACTCTCCGTACTCGTACAGCTCCTCTCTGCTCTGCGGCATATACGGCTCGTACTGCTTCTGATCCTCCAGGAGAAACAGATACATCCCCTCCTCCTCCAGATCTCCGTCCATAAGATAGCTGCCGTCAAAGCGGTACGAATCATTCTCTTCTGTAAACTCTCTCAGCGCGCGCGTCAGATCCCTGACAGGAATCTTCTCTCCCTCGCAGCGCTCATACAGCATTCTCAGGCGCTCCAAAGTAACCGCGCCGTACAGATACACCGCGCCCTCAAAGAGCCGTCCGAGATTCGCCCTCTTCTTCTGAGCCTCTAAAACCTCCGGCGTACAAATCTGCCGGTACTTCTCCTGCACATCCAAAGGTACCTGATAGAAACCGGTGTAAAGGTTCATTGCCCCGTAAGCACACAGAAACAGAGAGCCAGCTATTCTGTCAGCATACGTTATAACGCCCTGATTGTCCACAGCCTGATGGAAAAATTCCAGATCATCTGCGCTGACTGTTTTGAGCACCCGCTCCATAAAGTCCCCGTCCAGCATTTTGTCCTTCAGCCATTCGACAAGCTTGGCTTTATTGAGCTTTGAATACCCTGAAAAGCCAAAACCCCTGGCAATCCCTGTCAGATCCTCCTTCCTGTACTGCAGGAAGACATCGCTCAGCGATGCAACGGGATTGATGTACTCTCTCAGAGTATCTTCGTCCCACACCGCATCTTCTTCTGTCTGATCAAAATTCCACCGGCGCATCTTTTTATTTACCGCATCCATGTCAAAAGGCTCCGCCTCATCGATGAAATTATAAAATCCATAGATGCCGCCGCAGTCCTCGATCATATTCGGACCTTTGAATTGAATCACCTGCGGGAAACGCTCCTCGTATTCCACCAGCTTCTCTACCGCAATGATATGCCGCCAGTCGTCGCCAAAATCATACGTATAAATAAATTTACCGCCCACTTCCAGGAAGTCATCGATTCCATCTTTCACTGAGTTCTCTTCCTCTGTGCCTTCTCCCGCAGGATCGTATGTCACCCGCTTCTGCAAATCCGGGAAATAAAAGTCATACAGATGCGCATGTTCCCATCCGAAAATCTCTTCGATTACTCTGTCCAGATCCTCAAAAGAAATTCTGTCCGGAATCCATACTCTCCGCCAGATCGGCGGATGTGATCCCTCAATCGTTATCTTCAGCTGATATCCTGCCATTTGCTTCCTCCATACTTCTCTACGAGCTTCTTCATCTGTTCAAACTGCTCCTCCATCTCCGCGATCAGACGGAACTGCGTGCGCGCCCGCACCAGATTATGCTCCGGATAAGCCGTCTTGAAATAAGTATCCCCCTGGAGAAAATCCGCCAGGAATCGGATACCGCACTCCAGCGTCATCAGCCGCGCGCCCCACGGAAGACTTTCAAGCTCCTGCGGGGTGAGCACATCCTTTGCCATCTCCAGATACCCTTTCACATACAGCTCATACAGATGAATGTCAAAATGAACCTTGTCAAGATCCCTCTCGTCCTCCTCCGCGGTGGACGCTCCAAACCGGATGGAATCGCCAAAATCATTTGCCGCCAGACCCGGCATAATCGTATCCAGGTCAATGATGCACAGACCTCTGCCCGTATCCTGGTCAAACAAAATATTATTCAGCTTCGTATCATTATGCGTCACCCTTAAAGGAAGCACTCCTTTCTGAAGCTGCTCCATCAGAACACCGCAGTCCTTCTCTCTGGCAAGAGCAAACTCGATCTCCGGACGGCATAATCTGGCGCGGTTCTTCACATCGCGCTGTACTGCCTGGGAAAAATCGCGGAAACGCTTCACCGTATCATGAAACTGCGGGATCGTCTCATACAGACGCTCCGCCGGATAATCCCCGAGCTGCTTTAAGAAATGACCAAAACTGCGCGCCGACTCATAAAACTGCTCCGGACGCTCCACCTGCTGATAGCAGACGGAATTCGAAATATAATTCAGGCAGCGCCAAGGCTGACCCTCATCATCCTCAAAATAATTCTCCCCGCTCTTCGTCTTGATATAAGAGAGCGTCTCCCGGTCCGCGTCTCCGCCCTCACCGCGGATCACCTCGCGCAGATACTCGGTCACGGAGAAAATATTCTCCATTACCTGTCCGGGATTCTTAAACACATTGATATTCACGCGCTGCAGGACGTAGAGCGGCTCATCCTTTCCGTCTTCAACCGGCATATAGACCGCATACGTCTCATTGATATGCCCTTCCCCGAAAGGCTTCACATAACTGCACTGCGGTCCGAAACCGAACGCATAAAGCGCGTCCTCGAGCGCCCTGCTGTCCGCGCCCTCAATCTTCCTTCTGGTGGAAAAGATCACCTCTCCCGCCTCCACGCGGCTGCCCGGATCAATCGTACAGTTCGACTTCACAATACTGCCAAGTCCCACATGCGCGCCAAACCCGACCTCAGAATCGTGATCCACGACAGCGCCGCTGTTGATCAGAGCTGCGCGGCCGATGCGCGTGTGCGTATTCACCACAGCCCTCTGCATCACAAAGCAACCCGGCTCCAGCACAGCGCTCGGGCTTATAACCGCGGACGGATGCACGATCGGCGGCACATCATACCCCGCCTCCAGAAGCCTGTCCGTCCAGTAAAGGCGCGTATTATTATTTCCGAAAGCCGCTACAGCGACCTGATATTCCTCATGCTTTATCAGATAATCGCAGCACTTCCCTGCCACATCAGACCCCTTTGCCGCATCATCCAAAAACACAATCTCCTCATAACCCAGCATCGCGGCAGTCTCCTTAACCATCTGACCGAAACCGCCTGCACCGAGAATCAGTAAACTCTTCATTTTCATCCTATCTCCTATATGTACCTGCACAGCCCGAACTCCTGTCCGGGTCTTTGTTTATTCTATCAAATATTTTCCCTAAAAACAACAAAAACCGGGCAGAAATCCCTCTGCTCCGGAAATTTCCCGGGATACCCGAAAGCCACCCCGCAATTATTTTCTCAGAGATGCCGCAATCTCCTCCAAGCGTTCCCGGCACCTCCATACCGACGGTCCGGCGCCATGATTCTCATTTTCTTTGAGCATCACCAAAAGCCCGCCAAAGCAAACCTCATTTGTCGGAACCATCCAGCGCATTCCCACGCCGCTGTCCTTCCTGTACTGCCCGGCTTCCAGCTCCCGGTTCAGGAAACTGCCGGCACGGCTTTTCTCCAGAATACCGCACTCATACAGCCGCAGCGTCATCGCTGCATAAGAGATTCCAAAACAGTCCGCGAGCTGCACGATATCCCTCACCCTCATCTGGGCGCGGTCGATGCCGTACAGTTCCATCCTGTCCGCAATCTCCGCATCCGGCGCCAGGATAAACCCTGCAAACGCCTGTGCCAGCGCATCCTCCTGCCCTTCCAGATAAAGAGAACCATTCCCGGGAAGTTCCGACTGCCTGCCGCAGATAAATCCCCGTATAAAAAACAGCTCATACGCAGCCGCAAATATCTGCCGCTCCAGCGGAAGCGCCGTATTAATCACACAGAAAACCACCTGTTCCCTGACAACAGAAAAAGCCCTGAGACTTTCGTCCCCAATCGGGAACCGAAACAGCTCAAGAGCTCTGTGATTCTTTCCTGCAAAAATTTTCATGATAGAAAAAATATCGTCCCGCAGCAAATGACTCCCATACTGCGCCCGGAAACTTCTCGCCGCCTCTTTCACCCTGGCGTACTGCTTCCTGTCATTACTGAATAAAATTCTGTCCAACCTGTCTTCTGCCATACTCACTCCTGCCTTTTCTCACCTTCCGAAATCTTCCTCTGTGACAAATACATGTCCATCAGCTCCTTTGCCGTATCCAATCCCCGCAGCGCTTCCCTCCCGGAAACCTGCTGACGGAAAACAAAAAGCGGATCCTCCTGCGGCTCCCCCGCGCCGCTGTCCATCAGCCTGTCCATGGGAACCTCAAGAAAATCCGCAATCATCTTCAGCTCAACAGCGCTGACCATGCGCGTCCTTGTCATAATCTTATAAATCGTCTGCCGGGGCAAATTCATATACGCCGCCAGATCTACCTGCTTCTTATCCTGCAGCCTCATCTGCTCTCTGATATTCTCTATCAGATGGTAATCATACTCTGTCATTTTTTCCTGTCCTTCCTTCTGATCAATAACCTGTCGCCCTTTTCAGGCATTGGCTCCTCCTTTGCAATCCGCTTCAACCCTTCCTTCTCCATACAAAGCCTGCAAACCCATGTCCCCTCCGGAACATATCTGCCGCAGCAAACGCAGAAATCCATATCCATCTCATCACCTCATACTTATTATATGAGGTCTGCCGCAAAATATCCGGCGCAAACCGCTTTCTACTTCTTCGCCAGACGGACAATACCGCGGTATACCGCCCATCCAAGGGCGGCTCCCGCGGTATTATTTAAAATATCATCAAACTCAAACAGCCCAAGCCCTGAAACTCCCTGAACCAATTCAATGCAAAAAGATACCAGACACGCCAGAACCAGCATACGTCTTATGCTGCGGAAAATGGGAAACAACATTGGGAGACATATTGCAGCGGGAATGAACAGCAGCATATTCGCCGCAATTTCCATTCCCATCTCCATATTCCCATGCAGCGCTTCTTTATAAGACCAGAAAAGCTCCAGCTCAAAGCGCTTCCCCACACTTTCCGGATCCCGTCCCAGAAGCGTCATGGCAAAAATGTGGGCAATCGACCAAGAGGTAAAGCTACACAGAGGGAAGCTCCTTTTGTGCCTCCCGCTCAGGATATACACCACAAATGACAGCGGGATCATAAGCAGCAGCGACGCAGCGATATGGTCAAGTGTCTGCTGCGCACATCGACGTACAAACTCCTGCAAAATACACATATAAATTACCAAACTACTCTTCGCACGGATTCCCGGTCAGATACTTTCCCCGGTCAGGTACTTTTCGGCTTCTTCTGCAGTGAGGCTAAATTTCTCCTGCAGTCTCTGCCGGATGTCCTCCTCCGGCATCCGGAATTCCCGGTAAACCAAGACTGCCCCGGAAATCTTCCCTTCCCGCCGTCCCATAGTTCTTCCTTCCTGAATTCCCATAGTTCTCCCTTCCTGAAGCCCCGATTGCCGTCCCTGTTCCTTTAATTCGTCCAACGCTGTACACATATCCTCTACCCCTTTACTCTCTCTCATCTCTATGATTTCCTTCGACCCGGTCATCTTCCCGATCATACGCAGTAACTCATACCCCAGCCTGACATCCTTATACTTCTTACGGATGTTATCAAACTGACCGGCAAAAACCTCCCGCGTTATCTCAAAGGCTGTCTCTACCTCACGGTTGTGGAAATGGTACTTCCCGGAATCCAGCACCTCTAAAAGGTTCATCCTGTAGTCTGCAAAGACCCCTGCTGCTTCTTCTGGCATCTCCGCGACCATATCCTTCAGGGAACGCGGTCCGTCCCATTGCTTCTCTCCGTAATAGACTGTCAGCGTAATTACCGGATGGAGGCGTTCCCCCTTCTTTAGCCCGCTCAGGAATTCCTCACGGTTCCCCAAGTTCCTCTCCCTGCGGTGCGTCCGCCTGATTTCTTCGTACTCCTTCAGGTAACCCATTGCATCGTAAACCATATTCCTCAGCGGCATCGCGTAGTGGACGCTCTGCTGGTTCTCAAGACCGCAAACCATAAATTCCATACCGTACGCGAACTTCTTTACCACATCCCGGCTCCTCGCAAGCGTCCTTTCATAATCTCCCATCCTCACCGTGCCGGACACATCCGTGTCCGCCTCTGTCAGGCTGTCCGGCGTGAGCACTTCCTGTCCCCCGAAGAGGGCAGCGTTAAAAAGATCTGCGAAACGTTCATTCGAGCGCCAGAATTCTTTAAATATTGTATCTGTTTTTATTTCCTTCATTATCCCTGCAGACAGCTTTCCGGGCAGGGCTTCTCTTCTGATCCAATCTGGCTGGTCCTATGCACTCCCCATACAGCGCATAAGCCATTTCTTTGAGTTTCTAATTAAGCTTATATTACCATTATCTTTAATATTTCACAAGACAGGCAGGCGATTTTATAAAAATTTTAAAAATCCCCAACTCCCATTCGCTGTTGGTTTGCTGATCATCACTATTGTACTGTATCATTGATAAATACTTACATATTACTGGTTTGTTAAACTACTTTATGGTATGGCTTGATAAAGGTACTACGATTAAGGTAGAGGTGATATTGCTCCTAGGAGCTATTATTGATTTTGCAACTCTTTTTAGTCGCTTTTTGCTCCTATAGTGTATACTATTGATAGAGAAGGGAACTCTTTGGAAATGCGTAAAGAGGAAGGGCGCAAACTGGAAGTAGCATACAAAGGCAGCTTCCATATTCAAATTTCACCAGAACTCCACGGACGCTTGGTTATTTACACAACCTATCTCTAAACAGATACATTGAAGATACCCTGGAAAAATCTCCAACCGACCAAGCATAAAGCCACGTCCCCGCCAAGCTCCGACAGCAAGGCGGGGATTTCTCAATCCTGTCAAAACTTTCTCCACACCATCTTATCCACAACGCCGGTATAACTCTGGATGATCTTCACCACTTTCGTACTCACATTTTCTTCCACATAGTCCGGCACCGGAATTCCATAGTCACCTTCCTGATTCATAGTCACTGCCGTGTCCACAGCCTGAAGCAAGCTCTTTTCATCAATACCCGCCAGAATAAAGCACGCCTTATCCAGCGCTTCAGGGCGCTCCGTACTGGTACGGATGCAGACCGCAGGGAACGGATGTCCAACAGATGTAAAGAAACTGCTCTCTTCCGGCAGCGTTCCCGAATCCGATACCACGGCAAACGCATTCATCTGCAGATGATTATAATCATGGAATCCCAACGGCTCGTGCCGGATCACACGTTTGTCCATCTGAAATCCCGATGCTTCCAGCCTGTTTCTGCTTCTTGGATGACAGGAATACAGGATCGGCATATCATACTTTTCAGCCATCTTATTGACTGCAGTAAAGAGACTGAGAAAATTCTTTTCCGTATCAATATTCTCTTCTCTGTGCGCTGACAGTAAAATATATTTCCGCGGTTCCAGACCCAGCTTGTCCAGGATATCAGACGCTTCAATTTCTTTCAGGTTGCTGTGCAAAACTTCTGCCATAGGAGAGCCCGTTACATAAACACGCTCCTTGGGCAGCCCGCATTCATGCAGATACTTTCTCGCATGCTCAGAATATGCCAAATTAACATCAGAAATAATATCTACAATTCTTCGGTTTGTTTCCTCCGGCAGACACTCATCCTTACAGCGGTTTCCGGCTTCCATATGGAAAATCGGAATATGCAGACGCTTTGCCGCGATCGCCGACAGGCAGGAATTTGTATCACCCAGGATCAGCAGTGCATCCGGCTTGATCTGGTTCATCAGCTTATAGGAACAGTTGATAATATTGCCAATGGTTGCACCCAGGTCATCGCCTACGGCGTCCATATAAACTTCCGGATTCTGGATTTTCAAATTTTCAAAAAAAATGCCGTTCAGATTATAATCATAATTCTGTCCGGTATGCGCCAGTATTACATCAAAATAGCTTCGGCATTTGTTAATTACAGCCGCCAGGCGGATAATTTCCGGACGGGTGCCAACGATAATCAGGAGCTTCAGCTTTCCGTTTTCTTTAAAATGTACATCTGAATAATCAGTTCTGATTTCTGTCATCTCCGTTTTCCTCCTTAGACTGGCTCAAAAAATGTATCCGGTCTGTCCGGATTGAAAATCTCATTACAGGTCATGACTGTTACCAGATTTTCTGTCTCGCTCAGATTAATAATATTATGGGTCCATCCCGGAATCATGTGGATCGCTTCAATCTTATCACCGCTGACTTCAAACTCCACAGTTTCACCTGTGTGAATATTGCGTTCCTGAATCAGACCGTGCCCTGCCACTACAATAAACAATTCCCACTTGGAATTATGCCAGTGCTGCCCTTTCGTAATGCCTGGCCGGCTGATATTAACACTCACCTGTCCGCAGTCTGCTGTATGCAGCAGTTCAGTGAAACTTCCGCGTTCATCACAATTCATCTTAAGCGCATACTTAAACTTATCCGCTGGCAGATATGTCAGATACAGGCTGTATAATTTCTTTGCAAAACTTCCCTCCGGCATCTTCGGCATCATCAGCGTTTTCGGCTGCTCCTTAAACTGTTCAAGCAGATCTACAATCTCACCAAGCGTTACCTTATGTGTCACCGATACGCAACAGTAACGGCCGTTTGGATCCAGCACAGTCTCCACACCATCAAACTCGCAATGCTGCTCTTTACCTTCCAGCAGATCAAACATTCCCTCTACCAGATCGTCAATATAGAGAAGTTCCAGCTCTGTACTGCGGTCATTTACCGTAAACTCCTCATCATTGGCTACCGCCCAGCAAAAGGTGCTGACAGCGCTGTTGTACTTTGGCCTGGAATGTCCCATCAGGTTCGGGAAACGATAGACCGCTACCTTAGCTCCGGTTTCTTCCGCATAGGAGAAGAACAGTTCCTCCCCGGCTTTCTTAGAACGCCCATACTCGCTGTCGCCGAAGCGTCCGGCCAGGGTTGCCTGAATGGAAGAAGAAAGCATAATGGTTGCTTTGTTGTTGTATTTCTTCAAGGTATCCAGAAGTGTGCTGGCAAAGCCGAAGTTTCCTTTCATAAAATCTTCCGGATTCTCCGGACGGTTTACTCCAGCCAGATTGAA
>CALWSC010000052.1 GCA_944384105.1 uncultured Lachnospiraceae bacterium
CTGATCATCCTTGTGGGAGTCAGCGGAATCGTGCTGTTCTCCCTGTTGTGCTATGTGCAGATCAGAAGACGGATGCGCTACGTCAAATCGCTTCTGACGTGTATTGAGCAGATCGCGCAGGGAGATCTCGAAATCAAAGTTCCGGTAGAAGGAAACGATGAATTTACCGGAATGGCGAGAAGCCTCAATACGCTTCAGCAGAATATACGGGATATTATGGAGAGAGAGCGCATTGCAGAACATACAAAGAACGACCTTGTCTCGAGTGTGGCGCACGATCTTCGCACACCGCTGACTTCTGTGATCGGATATTTGGGCTGGGTAAGGGATCAGAGCGATCTGGACCCGGCAACGCGTCAGAAATATATAGATATCGCCTATAACAAAGCGCGCAGCCTGGAGAAGCTGACAAACGAGCTGTTCGGATTCGTAAAGCTGGAGCACAGGGAGCTGGAGCTGCATTTGGGCGAGCTGAACCTTGTACAGCTCATGGAGCAGATGCTCGATGAAAGCACATACAGCTTTGTCCAGAACGAGCTGAAGGTGCAGTTTGTCTGCAGCACAACCCAGATTATGATTGAGGCAGACGGAGAACTGCTTGCGCGCATGTTTGCAAACCTCATCAGCAATGCAGTCAAATACGGAAAAGAGGGGAAGCTGCTGCGCATCGAGATGGGTGCGGACAGCAGGGACGCTGTGACCCGCGTTATCAACTACGGGCATGTGATACCGAAGCAAGAGCTCGATCTGATTTTCCGGAAATTCTACAGAATCGAGCAGTCGCGCTCTCAGGATACGGGAGGCACGGGACTCGGCCTTGCGATTGTACAGCAGATTGTTCAGCTCCACAGAGGAAGCATAAAGGTAAACAGCGACCTGCGCGGAACGGTATTTGAAGTAACGCTGCCTCTGAGGCAGGAGGAAGGGCAGGGTGAGAAATGACTAGATGTAAGAGATTAAGCGCATTTGTACTGACAGCTTTTCTGATGTGCGGGTGTACCCCGGTGCAGGCGGCGCAGGATGACAGCGCGTATAAAATAGAAGTAGAGAGCGGACTGCAGGGTGTTATACGAAATACAGATTTTCTTCCGGTGCAGGTTGAAATTAGATCTGATGAGGACTTCAGAGGCAGTGTGGAGATCCCCTGCAGTGTGCGTGCCTGGTATGCGGATACCAAGAGCGTACTTCTGGATTCCCTGCTTCCGGACATTAACTCCGATGAAATGGGGAGACTTAAAGAGCGCAATTATACATACCGGAAGAAGGTAGAGTTAAGCGCAGGAGAGAACATACATTTAAATTTCAGCGTTGCGGTACCCGATACGATGCAGGAACTTACAATCCGGCTTCTGGATGAGGACGGAACGATCGTGAAGGAGCAGACATCCATGCTCGATGAGAACCGCTATACCCAGCGCATCATTGTCGGTGTGGTATCGGCAGATTCCGCAACCGCGGAGAGCATTGAGGCACAGCAGTACGGCGAGACGCTGCGCTGTCCGGCGGATGTCATAGAGATGACGGAAGAGGAGATACCGACAGACATGCGCCTGCTTGAACAAATGGACGCCCTTGTGCTTATGGGCGTCAGTTATCAGAGTCTGCCCACGACGGTACAGATGCGTCTTTCTGAGTGGGAACAGGGTGGGGAGCGTGCGCTTATCCAGGCAAACAGCTCCGGCAATGCGGTGGAAAAGCTAAAGGAATACTTTACAGACGAGCGTGTAGCCGAGACAGGGGTTGTCGTATCCTCAACTTCCGTATCAAGTGACCTGGCGAAGATTCCGGTAAAGCAGCAGCCGTCTGTATGGCTGTATGGAACGGTTCTGGCAGTGTATGCCGTCTTTGCCGGACCGGGTCTGTACCTGATACTAAAACGGCTGAAGAAGCGATATTTTCTTTGGATAGGCATCACTGCCGCAGCACTTGGATTTACTATTCTGATCGGCATTCTGGGAAGCCAGACACGGATGCGGGCACCGTTTATTTCCTACGCGGAGAAGTATGTGCAGTCCGGGGAGAGTGTTGTTCGCCAGGTGAACTTCGGTATCCAGGCGCCGTACAACCAGGGCTACAGCCTCTATGTCGACAGCAGCTTTGACCTTGTGCCTGCAATGGACGTCAACGATATGGAAGTGGTGGACGGAAAGGCGGGAAAATCGCATGGGGAGAGCATAGACATTGAATACCAGGAGGGGCGTTATAAGCTCTCCATGGAGCAAAATGCAGCGTTTTCTCCGGAGTATTTTACGATACACTGTCAGGAGAGCATCATGGGCGGCATCACAGCAGAGGGCGGCATGACAGAGAACGGGCTCTCGGGAAGCATCAGAAACAACACTCCGTACAGCATGAAGGATGTATTTCTGCTGATGCCGGAAAGTATTGTCTACGTGGGTGATCTGCCGAGCAGCCGGGAAGTGCTGCTCAAGGATTGTGAACGCTATACATATAGTATCGGAGGTCTGAATAAATTCTTTGGGACGATTCCGGAGTTTGCGGGCAGAGAGGAGACAAAGTATCTGCAGGAAGTTCTGATGAACGAGATTTTCGATCTGTATCAGAACGGATCTCTTAAGAGCTATGTGTTCGGCGTTATGCAGAAAGATGAGATGGATTTCCAGCTTGATTCAGGCTATGAATCGTACGGCTACAGCCTGTACCGCGCATCAGCGGATATCAGTTACCAGAGCGGCAACAAGCTCTATTGCCCATTCGGGCAGTACCGGATGCAGATTACTGAGGGGGACTATATGGATCAGCAGTGGCCGGCATCGTATCTGACGACAGACGGGGAGATGACTGTATACTATAACTTAAAAGGTACGCTGGAGCAGATCTGTGACGGGGAGGCAAAGGTGACGGGAATTTCCATGTATTTGCCCGACTTTGCCGAGAGCGAAAGCCAGATTCCGTGGAAGGGTATTGTATCCTTTTATAACCGCAGAAGAGGACAGTATGATCAGATCGCGCAGTGGGAGGAGCCTATGACAGAGAAGATGCTTGAGCCGTATCTGGGCAGTGACGGTGTGCTGATTGTGAAATATGAGAGTGCGTTCCTGACAGAGAAAAAGCACAGAGAGGATGACCAGATGATTATCCCAAGTATCAATTTATCGGGGGTGGTAACGGAAGATGCTGAAAATTGAAAATCTCTGCAGGCAGTTCGGTGATTTCACAGCGCTGGATCATCTGAATATGCAGGTAGATAAAGGCGAACTGTTCGGCTTCGTGGGACCAAACGGAGCAGGCAAGACTACGACAATCCGGATCATCAGCGGGCTTCTGCGCGCTACATCCGGGGAAGTCTGGGTCAACGGCATGCGAACGAGCAGCAATACGAAGAAACTGAAGGAATCCATAGGATATGTTCCGGATACTTTCGGTGTGTACGATAATTTAAAGGTCAGCGAGTATCTGGAATTCTTCGCGGCGGCATATGGAATTTACGGAAAAAAGGCATCATCCCGCAGAGACGAGGTACTAGAAAAAGTAGGACTTCTGCCGCAGCGCGAGATGATGGTCGACACGCTCTCAAGGGGCATGCAGCAGAGACTGTGCCTGGCGCGCGCGCTCATTCATCACCCGCAGTTTCTGGTGCTCGATGAGCCTGGCACAGGGCTTGATCCGCGAACGCGCAGAGCATTCCGACAGACGCTTAAGGATCTGTGTGAGGAGGGCTATACGATTCTTATAAGTTCCCATATCCTCACGGAATTATCCGACATCTGCACAAGTATTGGAATTATCGATATGGGGAAAATGGTGCTGCAGGGGCAGATTGATGAGATCATGCTGTCAATTGAAGCGGCAAATCCGCTGCTGATAACAGTATTTAAGGATGTGGATAAAGCGGCGGAACTGCTGCGCAGAAACCCTTTGGTCACGAGAATTTCAATTGATAAGAACAAGATTGCAGCACATTTTACAGGGAGCAGGGAGGAAGAGGCAATGCTGCTTCGCGATCTTGTGGAAGCGCAGATTCCGGTAGTCTCATTTATGAGAGAGCAGACGAGTCTGGAAACGCTGTTCTTCCATCTGACTGAACATGACGAGGAGGTATCTGTATTTGAATTTGAATCCGGTATTTGATAGGGAAATTAAAAGAAACTGCCGTTCCATGAAGATCTCCTGGATTGTCTTTGGGTGTAACCTGGTGCTGGGAATGATAGCGGTGATTTCTTTTCTGGGCGAGGGAGTAATTCATGGATATATGCAGGCAGGCAGATACCGCATGCCGATCCGCTGCTATATGATGATGGGCTATGCGCTTTTTCTGATGGTTTCTCTTTTGGTTCCCGGCATCACGGCGGGGAGTGTCTCTCTGGAAAGAGAGAAGCAGACGCTCGATGTACTTTTGACTACGAATCTGAATCCCTGGAAGATCATCACCGGAAAGCTGGAGGCGTCGCTGAGCATGGTATTTCTGCTTGCTGTCTCAGCGATGCCGGCAGTGGCGCTCGTGATGGTTTTCGGGGGCGTGGAGCTCTGGGATCTGCTGGCGCTCGTAGGGCTTCTTGTTGTTTCAGGCATTTTTATCGGAAGTCTGGGAATCCTCTGCTCTGTTATATTCAAGCGTACAACGCTTGCGACACTGATGGCGTATGTGCTGTTAATTTTCTTCGTGGCGGGCACAGCGGCAATTGTAATGATCGGCTCACATATCAAAGTGCTGCAGCTTGAGGCGGAAGGCATGTACGGGGGAGCCTCCGATATAGGTCCCCTCATCTATCTGCTGCTTTTAAATCCTTTCGCGAGTTTTTTCTCGCTTCTCAGCGGACAGGTTGGAAACGGCAGGGAGATGCTCGATGTCTGCAATGCGCTTGGAGATTACTCCGGAAATTTTGCAGTGAATCACTTTGCAGCATTTTCTGCGGGAATACAGCTTGTTCTGTCCGGCGGTTTTGTCGCTCTTGCAGGAGCGCTGATGAATCCGCTGAAAAAGCGATGATGCCGTTAAATAGGCGGATACGGCTGCTCGTTTCGGGAACCGGCAGCCGCGGCCGCTGGTTCCCGAAAAAAAGCAGAAGATGGATCTTTTTTAGGTACATTTAAAAAAAAAAAAATTTGAAAAAAACTCTTGCATTTTTCTGGAACATAGTGTATTATAATCAAGCACGGCACGGTTCGTTGGTCAAGCGGTTAAGACGCCGCCCTCTCACGGCGGAAACAGGGGTTCGATTCCCCTACGAACTGCTCGGTTTTTCTGAAAGCCTTTCAGGCGGAGAGAAACCGGATGGAAATTACATACAGGATATGGTTCGTTGGTCAAGCGGTTAAGACGCCGCCCTCTCACGGCGGAAACAGGGGTTCGATTCCCCTACGAACTGTTCGGAAAGTCTGCAAAAAGCAGACTTTTTTGTTTATTCTGGAATTGCGTCCACGCAATATCTTTGATACAATAGTTACAGAAGGCAAACACAGACAGGCGGATTACTGCAAAGGGGGACACAATATGCAGAAAAAATTGACAAAAGGCTCGCTCCTGACAGAGGACGGGCAGCTTGCGGAAGCGGGTTATTCCACAAGCCTTGTAAAGGATTACAGCCGTGCGGCAGTCCGCGCGGGCAGAATGAGGATAAAGGAGTGGGACTATTATTTAATCTACAATAACAGATTCGGCGTGGCACTGACAGTGGCGGACAACAGCTACATGGGGCTATTGAGCATCTCATTTCTCGACTTTGAAAATAAGGCGGAGCACACGGTGAGCCCGATTCTCCCGTTAACGAGGGGGAAGCTGAACCTCCCGGAGAGTTCAGAGCGCGGAAGCGTGCACGTAAAGAACAGGCATTCCCGCTTCTCGTTCGTGAAGACGGATACGGAGCGCATCCTCACGGCGAGCATGGAGAAGTTCGATGCCGGCCTTCCGATACGGATGAAGATTGTGCTGACAGAGGAACCCAGGGACAGTATGGTGATTGCGACACCCTTTGCAGAGAAGAAGACCGCTTTTTACTATAATCAGAAAATCATCGGTATGAAGGCGAAAGGAATCGTGGAGTACAAGGGCAGAAAGTATTATTTTCGGCCGGAGGAGAGCTTCGGGCTGCTCGACTGGGGCAGAGGTGTGTGGACGTACGACAACACCTGGTACTGGGGCGCGCTCCAGGGCAGGATCGGCTCGGAGATCTTCGGATTTAATCTCGGCTACGGCTTCGGGGATACCTCCACAGCATCTGAGAATATGCTTTTCTATGGGGGAAAAGCGCATAAGCTTGCGAATGTACACTTTGATATTCCCGGCGAGAAGGAGGGAGAGATCCGGTACCTCGATCCCTGGAAGGTCGCGGACGATGAGGGCAGGCTCACCCTGGATTTTATGCCCATGCTCGACCGGAGCGCGCGGATGTCTTTCGGCGTGCTGATGAGCGACCAGCATCAGGTATTCGGCAGGTTTAACGGAACGGCAGTGCTTGATGACGGAACCAGAATACCGGTTCAGAATATGCTGGGATTTATGGAGAAAGTACGGAATAAGTGGTAGATAAAACGCCGGCAGGGGTTGATTTTCTTTTTGACCCCTGCCTTTTTTCGTGTTATAATGCCTGACGGCGCAAAAGAAGAAATGACACAGCAGTTCAGCCAGATCTGTGCATGTACTGCGCAGACCATGACGAAATGACGGAAGAAAGGAACAGATTCATGGCAAAGAAAGACGTATATGATGCCAGCAGCATATCGGTGCTGGAGGGACTGGAAGCCGTGAGAAAGCGGCCTGGAATGTATATAGGAAGCGTTTCCAGAAAAGGTCTGAACCATTTGATATATGAGATCGTAGATAACTCGGTGGATGAGCACCTCGCAGGGCACTGCAGCCATATCCATGTAGTGCTCGAAGCGGACGGTTCCTGCACAGTGGAGGATAACGGGCGCGGAATCCCGGTGGGAATGCACGCAAAGGGTGTGTCCGCGGAGCGTGTAGTGTTCACGACGCTGCATGCGGGAGGAAAATTTGACGACTCCGCCTATAAGACGAGCGGAGGTCTGCACGGTGTGGGTTCCTCGGTCGTAAACGCACTCTCGACGTACCTTGATGTGAAGATCAGACTCGGCGGATATATTCATCACGACCGTTATGAGCGCGGAATCCCGGTTGTGGAGCTTATCGACGGTCTGCTGCCCACGATCGGGCGCACGAAAGAGACGGGCACATGCATCAATTTTCTTCCGGATCCGGAGATCTTTGAGCAGACCCGCTTCTCCTCCAAGGACGTAAAAAGCAGGCTTCACGAGACATCATACCTGAATCCGAACCTCACGATTACATTTGAGGATTTGAGGGACGGCCGTTCGGAGAAGATTACATACCATGAGCCGGAGGGAATCGTGGGCTTTGTCCGGGATCTGAACAAGAAGTCTGAGGTTCTGCACGAGCCAGTCTATTTTAAGGGGGAGACGGATGGGATTACAGTGGAGTGCGCGTTTCAGTATATCAATGAATTCCATGAGAACGTACTGGGATTCTGCAACAATATCTACAACGCAGAGGGCGGCACGCATCTGACGGGATTTAAGAGCACATTTACCACAGTAATGAACAATTATGCGAGGGAGCTTGGCATTTTAAAGGAAAAGGATGACAATTTTACCGGAGCGGATATCCGAAACGGCATGACGGCAGTCGTGTCAATCAAGCATCCTGCGCCTCGCTTTGAGGGACAGACGAAGACGAAGCTCGATAATCAGGACGCGGCAAAAGCTGCGGGCAAGGTGACGGGTGAGGAGATTACGCTGTTCTTTGACCGCAACCTTGAGACGCTCAAGACTGTGCTCTCATGCGCGGAACGCTCAGCGAAGATCCGCCGGACCGAAGAAAAGGCCAAGACAAACATGCTCACAAAGCAGAAGTATTCGTTTGACTCCAACGGAAAGCTTGCCAACTGCGAGAAGCGAGACCCGTCTGTGTGCGAGATATTCATTGTGGAGGGGGATTCCGCGGGCGGCTCTGCTAAGACAGCCCGCGACAGAAGCTTCCAGGCGATTCTGCCGATACGCGGAAAGATTTTAAATGTTGAGAAGGCGACAATCGATAAGGTACTCGCCAACGCGGAGATTAAAGCGATGATCAATGCATTCGGCTGCGGATTTTCCGAAGGATACGGAAATGACTTTGACATCACGAAGCTTCGCTATGACAAGATTATCATCATGGCGGATGCCGATGTTGACGGCGCGCATATCTCTACGCTGCTTTTGACGCTGTTTTACCGGTTTATGCCTGATCTGATTTACGAGGGACATATTTACGTGGCGATGCCGCCGCTCTATAAGGCGATTCCGGCAAAGGGCAAAGAGGAATATCTCTACGATGACAAAGCGCTGGAGCGGTACCGCAGAACGCACAAGGGCTCCTTTACGCTGCAGCGGTATAAGGGACTTGGAGAGATGGACGCACAGCAGCTCTGGGACACGACGCTGAATCCCAAGACAAGAATGCTGAGGCGCATTGAGATTGAGGATGCGCGCATGGCGTCCGAGGTCACAGAAGTACTGATGGGAACGGAAGTACCGCCCAGAAAAGCGTTTATCTATGAGCGTGCACAAGAAGCTGAGCTTGATATCTGACAGGAGGGTGACGGAATATGGAACAAATGGAAGAACAGAGGATTATTGCAACAGAGTATTCCGAACTGATGCAGAAATCCTATATTGACTACGCGATGAGCGTTATTATCTCCCGCGCCCTGCCGGATGTCAGGGACGGATTAAAGCCCGTGCAGCGAAGGACGCTGTACGATATGTACGAGCTGGGCATCCGCTATGACCGCCCGTACAGAAAGTGCGCCCGTATTGTCGGCGATACGATGGGTAAATATCATCCGCACGGCGACAGCTCAATCTATGAGTCGCTGGTTGTGATGGCGCAGGACTTTAAAAAGGGTCAGGTGCTTGTGGACGGGCACGGAAATTTCGGCTCTATCGAGGGAGACGGAGCTGCGGCGATGCGTTACACGGAGGCACGTCTGGAGAAAATCACACAGGAGGTATTTCTGGGAGATCTGGACAAGGACGTTGTAGACTTTGTGCCGAATTTTGATCAGACCGAGAAGGAACCGGCCGTGCTGCCGGTGCGCATCCCGAATCTGCTCTTAAACGGAGCAGACGGTATCGCCGTCGGCATGGCGACGAGCATCCCTCCGCATAACCTGGGAGAGCTTGTGGACGGCGTCAAGGCGTATATGAAGAATAATGAAATTTCCACAAAGAGCCTGATGCGCTATATAAAGGGTCCTGACTTTCCGACCGGAGGTGTGGTGGTCAACAAGGATGACTTATTAAAGATCTATGAGACAGGCAGCGGCAAGATTAAGCTTCGCGGCAAGGTGGAGATCGAGCAGGGCAGAGGCGGCAGGACAAACCTTGTGATCACGGAGATTCCGTACACGATGGTAGGCGCCAATATCGGCAAGTTCCTAAACGATGTGGCATCGCTTGTGGAGAGCAAGAAAGCGGCCGACATCGTGGACATCTCCAACCAGTCCTCAAAGGAGGGAATCCGTATTGTACTGGAACTGAAAAAAGGCGCGGATGTGGAAAACCTCACAAACATGCTTTATAAAAAGACGCGTCTTGAGGACACGTTCGGCGTAAACATGCTCGCCGTGGCGGACGGGAAACCCGAGACTCTCAGCTTAAAGCAGGTGATCGAGCATCATGTAGACTTTCAGTTTGAGGTGACGACACGCAAGTATCAGAATCTTCTGAGCAGGGAACTTGATAAAAAAGAGGTACAGGAGGGACTGATCCGGGCCTGCGATGTGATCGATCTGATCATTGAGATTTTAAGGGGCAGCAAGAACCAGACCCAGGTGAAGAACTGCCTGACCATGGGAATCACCGAGGGTATTAAATTTAAGTCGAAAAAAAGTGAAAAAGCTGCGCAGCAGCTTAATTTTACACAGCGCCAGGCGTCAGCGATCCTTGAGATGCGTCTCTACAAGCTGATCGGTCTGGAGATCGACGCGCTGATGAAGGAGCATGAGGAGACTCTTGCACGCATCGCGAGATACGAGGATATCCTGGGAAATTATGACTCCATGGCATCCGTTATCATGGAAGAGCTGGACAAGATCAAGAAGGAGTACGGCAGGAAGAGAAAAACTGTGATCGAGAATGCCGAGGAGGCAGTGTATGAGGAGAAGAAGATCGAGGAAATGGATGTCGTATTTCTTATGGATCGCTTCGGCTATGCCAAAACTGTGGACAAGGCGGTATATGAGCGCAATAAGGATGCAGTGCATGCGGAGTTTAAGTATATAATTCACTGCAGAAATACAGACCGTATCTGCCTGTTTACTGACAGCGGAAGGATGCATCTTGTAAAAGTGCTCGATCTGCCGTACGGAAAATTTCGGGATAAGGGGACGCCGATTGACAATGTCTCAAACTATGTGAGCGCCCAGGAACAGCTTCTTTTTGTCGAAAGTCTTGATACGGTGAAAAAAAGTAACTTGCTTTTTGCCGCCGCAAGCGGTATGCTTAAACAGGTGGAGGGCTCGGAGTTCGACGTATCAAAAAGAACCATCGCCTCGACAAAGCTTGCCGACGGCGACCGTCTTGTGCTGGTGGGCATTGCCGATGAGAGTGACTACGTCGTGTTGCAGAGCAGAAACGGCTTCTTCCTGCGCTTCCTCAAGGAGGAGGTTCCGGTGAAGAAGAAGACCGCCGTGGGTGTCAGGGGCATGCGCATGGCGGAGGGAGACGAACTTATCCATGCATACCTGCTGGAAAGCCGCATGGACTATGAGATCGAGTATAAGGAAAAGAGGATGAGCCTCAATAAGCTCAAGCTCTCCAAGAGAGATACAAAGGGCACGAAGGTGCGTGTATAAAATGATGCCCCGGGGTTCATAAAGTATGACAGTATGACCTGAAAAACAAAAGAACTGGAGGAATATTATGGAAAAAATCAGAGTAGGTATTGCCGGATACGGCAATCTGGGAAAAGGTGTAGAGATGGCGATCCGCCAGAATCCGGATATGGAGCTGGCAGGCGTGTTCACGAGAAGAGATCCGGAGAGTGTAAAGCTTGCGACAGACGGTGTAAAGGTGTATAAAATGGAGGACGTAAAGGAGATGGCGTCCGGGATTGATATTATGATCCTCTGCGGAGGAAGCGCGACAGACCTGCCGCATCAGACCCCGGAGCTGGCGCAGTATGTATCTGTGATCGACAGCTTTGACACACACGCAAAGATTCCGGAGCACTTTGCGGCTGTGGACGCAGCCTGCAAGGCGAGCGGAAATATCGGCATTATTTCCGTGGGCTGGGATCCGGGCCTGTTCTCCCTGAACCGTATTTATGCGGAGTCCATCCTGCCGAACGGAAAGACCTATACCTTTTGGGGCAAGGGCGTAAGCCAGGGACATTCTGACGCGATCCGCCGCGTGGCAGGAGTAAAACGAGGCATTCAGTATACCGTTCCGGTGGAAGAAGCTATGCAGGCGGTGCGTGACTGCAAACAGCCGGAGCTGACAACCCGCCAGAAACACACGAGAGAGTGCTACGTGGTTGCCGAGGAGGGCGCGGATTTAAAGAGAATTGAGGAAGAGATTAAGAACATGCCGAACTACTTCGACGAGTACGATACTACTGTGACATTCATCACAGAGGAAGAATTCGACGCAGTACACAACAAGATGCCGCACGGCGGCTTCGTAATGAGAAGCGGCAAGACAGGCATGAACGAGGAGACCGATCAGATGATCGAGTATTCCTTAAAACTCGGATCTAATCCGGAGTTCACTTCCAGCGTGCTGGTAGCTTACGCGAGAGCTGCATACCGTCTGAAAAAAGAGGGAACAGTTGGCTGCAAGACCGTATTTGACATTGCACCGGCATATCTTTCTCCGTTAAGCGCCGAGGAGATCAGAGCGCATTTACTGTAATTTAGAGTAAAATTTGGAGGCAGGGCATCAGGCTCTGCCTCTTTTTTGCCATAATATGGCAAAAAATTACAAAAAAGTAAAAAAATGCAGAAGAAATAGGAAAGACCATATTGCATAACGGGTTGCCCAACGATATAATGGACAGCAGATAGTTCTAGTTTTGGAAAAAGGAGGGATAGCGGCACGGATGTTCGGCAGAAAAGGAAAAAGTGCAAAAAAGCGTGCCATGATGCTGGCTCTGACATTCAGCATGACGCTTCCGGCAGCGGTTCCTCAGGCAGTGTTAGGAGCGCCTGAGGTGCAGGATGTGCAGGAACCTGAAGCACAGATCGATGCGGGTACTGAGACAGCGCAGGAGACAGTGACAGAGACACCCCGGATACCGGACGGACAGCAGCTCTCATACCTGGAAGGCCTGGCGTCCGGATGGGTATTAAAAGGCACGGACTGGTATTACTATAACGAAGACGGCACACCCGCGAGCGGCTGGCTCCACTACAGAGACGGCTGGTACTGGCTGGAAAGCGATGGGCGGATGGCATCCGGCGACGCGGTGTATGACGGTGCGGACTGGTACTTCGTGGATGGCGACGGCAGAAGAATTTTCTCCGGCTGGGGTACGACCGCGGATAATCGCTGGTATTATGCCGGTGAGGACGGCAGGCTTTACAGCGGATGGCAGACGATCGGAGGAGAATGGTATTATCTTGACCCCGGGGACT
>CALWSC010000053.1 GCA_944384105.1 uncultured Lachnospiraceae bacterium
GATGTGTTTTACTGTTCAGTTATCAAGGTTCCTGTCGTTTTGACAGCTTTGATATTTTATCATATCGTTTTATGCTTGTCAAGAACTTTTTTAACTTTTTTGTTTTTCATGTTTGTCGCTCTTTCGCAACAACTCTGATATTTTATCATGCGCCTTCCTGTTTGTCAAGCACTTTTTTCAATTTGTTTTTGCTCATCTTGGGAAGCGTTCCCCGCTCCGTGAGAGCTTTCATATAATACCACGCGGTTTTGTGTTCGTCAACCCCTTTTTCGCGAATTTTTCTAATTTTCGCGTTTTTCTTATTTTTTTATACAAAAGGCGCTGCCATCCATTTTTCTGACGGCAGCGCCCAGTCTCTGTTTATTCTTTATTTTTATTCATCCTGCGGATGTTCCGCCGGTATGAAAACTCTTGTCTCGATGCTTTCTTCCGGCACACGTGCGCGTTCCTTTGCTTCCTCACAGAAGTAGTCCTGAGAACTCAGAGATTCTTTGCCTCTTCTGTCCTCCTTCCTGTAGCTTCCGTCGGGCTGCAGGATATGGGCCTTTACATTATCCCTGAGCTGAATATCCAGGATGTGCATAACCTCTGCTTTGAGCGTTTCGTCCTCCACCGGGAAGATGATCTCCACGCGCTTATCGAGGTTTCTCGGCATCCAGTCTGCGCTTCCCATGTAGATCTCCTCACTTCCATTTGCATAGAAATAGAAGATCCTGCTGTGTTCGAGGAAATTTCCCACAATAGAGCGCACAGAGATATTCTCGCTCACGTTCGGAATTCCTGTTTTGAGGCAGCAAATACCGCGGACGATCAGATCGATCTTCACACCTGCAGCCGATGCCTTATACAGCGCCGCAATAATATCCCTGTCACACAAGGAGTTCATCTTCGCCACAATGCGCGCCTTATTTCCCTTCTTTGCATTCTCTTCTTCCATCGCGATCAGATGCAGGAAGCGGTCTCGCAGCCAGATCGGAGCAACGGCAAGCTTATTCCAGTAATCAGGCTCAGAGTAACCTGAGAGCATATTAAACACTGCAGTTGCATCTTCGCCGATACGCTCATCACAGGTCAGCAGGCCGCAGTCTGTGTACATTTTTGCCGTAGAGTCATTGTAGTTACCCGTTCCCAGATGCACATACCTGCGGATACCGCTCTCCTCCCTGCGCACTACAAGCGTAATCTTACTGTGTGTCTTTAAACCAAGCAAACCATAGATTACATGACAGCCCGCCTTCTCAAGCATTTTCGCCCAGACAATATTGTTCTCCTCATCGAAGCGCGCCTTAAGCTCTACAAGTACGCATACCTGCTTGCCGTTCTCCGCCGCCTGTGCGAGCGCTGCGATAATCGGAGAATTGCCGCTGACGCGGTAGAGCGTCTGCTTGATTGCAAGCACATTCGGATCCTTTGCAGCCTGGCGAACAAAATCCACAACCGGATCAAACGTCATATATGGATGGTGCAGCAGAATATCTCCTCTGCGGATATTTTCAAAAATACTCCTGTCATTCATCAGCGCCGGAACCTGAGCAGGAACATGCTTCGGAACCTTATACTGATCAAAACCGTCGATGCCGTACAGTTTCATCAAAAATGTCAGATCAATTGGTCCGTTTACCGCAAACATATCCTCATCGCGGATATCAAATTCCATTTTCAGAATTTTCTGCAGTCTCTTATCCATCTTCTCATTGAATTCCAGCCGGATAACCTCGCCCCACTGGCGTTTCTTGAGCTGCTTCTGAATTTCTTTTAACAGGTCAGCCGCATCATCCTCGTCGATGCTCAGATCCGCGTTTCTCATAATACGGAACTGATGCGCGCACACAACCTCATTTCCGAGATACAGCTTGCCGATATTTCTTTCAATAATCTCCTCCAGCAGAATCACGGTGCGCACACCTTCTTCCTCCGACGGGATATCCACAATGCGCGGAAGTACGGACGGTACCTGCACAGTCGCAAATTCCAGCTCATCTTTGCCCTTCTTTGCGTCTTTTTTGCGGATCAGCGCGCCGATATTCAGGGACTTATTGCGGATCAGCGGGAACGGGCGGGCAGAATCCATTGCCATCGGCGTGAGCACAGGATATACGTTCTCCTCAAAGAACTGATCTACATACTCCGCCTGTTTCTTTGAGAGCTTCTCGTGGCGCTCCACAACGCACAGACCCACACTCGAAAGCGCCGGCAGCAGCGAACGGTTGTAGGTACGGTACTGCTCGTGCACAAGTTCATGTGTCTTTACGGAAATCTCCGCAAGCTGCTCCTTGGCTGTCATGCCCGCAATATCCGGCTTTGTATATCCCGCGTGCACCATATCCTTCAGGGATGCAACACGGATCATGAAAAATTCGTCCAGATTCGACGCTGTAATACTCAGAAACTTCAGCCTCTCAAACAGCGGAATCTGCTTGTCTTTTGCTTCGCTTAACACTCTTTCGTTAAAGCCGATCCAGCTTAGCTCTCTGTTTCGGTAATATTCAGGATTTGTATAATCAATTGCTTCCATACTCTTTTCCCCCTTATATCAGTTTTTTAAGCTTTACAACCGGTTTTACATGGAAAACTTCTTCGAAGAATTCAATTTTCTCGTCCAGAAGCCCCAGCTCCAGTGTGTAGTCCTGGTGAGAACTGATGGTGATAATAAGCTCGAGCTCTTTCAGCGCCACCTTGATCTCCTCAATCTTCTGCAGATGGCTTCGGTCAAGCGCATTCGACAGGCGCAGAATTGCGGCGAGCTTTGCAACAATCAGGTACTGCTTCTTTCCAAAGCTGCTTTCATGCGCAAGCTGCTCATAAGACGGCAGAGGCAGCGTATTGAAACGGACAATATTCGCAATCATCTCGCGCTCCACATGCGACAGACCGATAATCTCGGTCGCCATGATGATACTGTAGGAGCACTCCGCAACATTTCCAAGACTGATATACTTTCCACAGTCGTGCACAAGAACTGCGATCTGCAGCAGCAGCCGCTCTCTTGCCCCAAGCCCGTGGTGCTTCTTCATTCCGTCAAAGATCGCTGTGGCAGTCTTCTCCACCTGCGCGACGTGCGCCTTACTCACAGCGTAGCGCTTTCCGATATTCTTCGCCGCCATCAGGATATCATTCTCGAAATTGTGGGCAGACTTTAAGAGCTTCTTCTTCTCCGCAAAATCATACGCAATACCGTCAGAAAGCCTTATATCCGGCATCCAGATCGTCTGTGCGCCCATTTCATCGATCAGTTCCTTATAAATAATCGCGGACGGCTGCAGCAAGGACGCATACTCCTGCGGAATTCCAACCTTTACTGCCAGTTCGATCGGGGAGGTCTTCGTGACGGTATCATACCACGCCTGGAACTCCTCCCTGGAAAAAGTTCTGCTCGAATTCTTCTCCCCAATCCGTGTGAAATAATCTCCCCGGATAATTACATTCTCAATCTTTCTGTCTTTTAAGTACATCTTCTTGAAGCTGAAAATCTCATTGTGGATCAGCTCCTGCACAAGCTTTTCGTAGTGCACCGTTTTCTTCTGCACCTCGTGGAGACGCTCACGCACGCGCATGCTTCCAAGCTTGATATTCTGAGTTGTAACCAGCGTATCCTTATCAAACAGCGAAATCTGGATACTTCCGCCGTCTACATCAAAAATAGCGGTTCCCTTTTCAATAATCTTCTGGAATGCCGCCTCCTTTGCAGCGATTCCCTTATAAGTGTAGAATCTCTGCTCGGAGTTGCTTAAGAGTTCTACCTTGATGCCCGCAGACTGCTCGATGCGTCCGAGTACGAAGAGACTGTTCTCCGCCTCGCGCAGAGCGCTCGTACCAAGCGCCCGGTAGGCGTCAACCTGATACTCCATCATCACATTTTTAAAATCCTTTAAAATCCGGCAGAGCTGCTCCACAGATTCCACACTGATCTTGCCAGTGCGGAAGGCGTCTTTTCCGAGCTCCAGACGATGCCTGAGGCTGTCGACAGTGCGCAGACCCTGCTTTTTTGAAATTTCAAAGATTTCCATACTGGTACTGTACGTACCGATCTCTATTGCTGCAAATGTCGTTATCTGCATGTAATCACGCTCCCTCTTCTCACTTCTGCTGTCCCAGAAGGTAATCGATAAATTGCTGCGCCGTTCTACCGGAAAGCCCGCCATGCTGCAGCTCCCAGCGGTTCGCCTCCAGAAGAAGCGTATCTTCGTCCATCTTCACGCCGTTTCTCTGCGCCAATGTGCGCACGATATTCTGGAATTCCTTCTTATCCGGTCCGCAGAAGAAAATCGTGACGCCGAAGCGGGATACAAGAGAGAGCTTCTCCTGTACTGTATCGGAGGAATGCAGGTCGTCCCTTCTGCCCTCCTTATCAGAGAATTGCTCCCGAACCAGATGGCGGCGGTTGGACGTGGCGTAAATCAGTACATTGTCAGGCTTCTTCTCCAGCCCGCCCTCGATGACAGCCTTCAGATATTTATATTCAATTTCAAATTCCTCAAAGGACAGGTCGTCCATATAGATAATAAACTTGTAATTTCGATTTTTAATCTGAGAAATAATCTCATTAAGATCCTGAAACTGGTGCTTGTACACCTCAATAATACGCAGCCCCTGCTCGTAATACTGATTCAGAATCCCCTTGATGCTCGAGGATTTTCCGGTCCCGGCATCTCCGTAAAGCAGGCAGTTGTTCGCCTTTCTTCCCTCCACGAACGCCTCGGTATTGTCTATAAGCTTTTTCTTCGCGATCTCATAGCCGACCAGATCGTCGAGATGTACGTGCGCTATGTTTGTAATCGGGATAATCTCCGCTCTTCCGTTAATTCTGTCAACGCGGAACGCTTTGTGAAGTCCAAGCTTGCCCACGCCGAAATCCTTGTAGAAAGCGATCATATCCTCCATAAACTCTCTGTCGTCCGCTGCTTTTGCAAGGCGCACCGACAGCTCCGCAATCCGGTCGCGCAGCCGCTTATTGAACAGCTTGCGGTTCCCGCTTGTATTCTGATACTCGCAGATGATATGACAGTCCCCCGACTCGAAGATATCATCAAGCACCCGGATATCATAATCATACAGCTCCTTAAATCTTACAAAATCGTGAAGCGCCATCTGATTGATGCTGCCCTCCACATGACCGACAATCTCGCACGCGGTGCTGAAAGCATTTTCCTTGTTCACGAGCAGATACGTCAGATAGTTATGCCAGAGATTTCCGGAAAAACCATACGCTCCCGCCATCTCCACAAGCTTTCCAAGGCACTCGTAAAACCAGCTCCGGTACGGCTCCATCTCCTCTCTGCGCTGATGCGCCTCAAGCATCTGCGTCATCTTGCCTAAAACCTCTCCCTCGGAAAAGTCTCGATACAGTATGCACTCCTCAATCCGTGTCATTTTTCTTCCTCTTTTCTGTCAATAATTTCCCAGCACTCGCAGCGATACCGCCTCCTGCTCGATGCCAAGAAGCGCATTTCTGACTGCGCTCTCATTTAAATTCCCCTCAAAATCCACAAAGAACCGATATTCCCAATTTCGCTCGGGAATCGGGCGGGACTCAATCTTTGTCATGTTCAGATTGTTATATATCACATGTGATAAAATATTGTAAAGGGTTCCGCTTCTGTGAGGCAGCTCCAGGCAAATGCTGATCTTTGATGCCTCCGGCGTATAGATATGACGTCCTGACACAATAATAAATCTTGTGGAATTTCCCTCCCGGGAAAGCGGCTTGTCATTTAACACATCAAGCCCAAAGTATTCCGCGGCATAGCGGCTTGCAATAGCAGCCCTTGTAATGTCCTGTTCCTCCGCGACCTGCTTTGCAGCAAGTGCGGTATTTAAATATTCTCTCTGCTCCCAGTCAGGATGATTCTCCAGATATTTTCTGCACTGGGCTAACGCCTGCGGATGGCTTGTGACACTCCTGATATCCGAAAGAGATGCCCCCTTCACGCCGAGCAGCGCGTGGTCGATCTCAATGATCTGCTCTCCCACGATAGAGTGCTCATACTCCGCCAGCAGATCGTAGCAGTCCTGCACGCTTCCGGCCGTAGAGTTCTCAATCGGAAGCACCGCATAGTCCGCCCTGCCGCTGCGGATCGCCTCCATTGCATCCTTGAATGTCTTTACATGGAAACTGTCTATGTCCTTCCCGAAATACGTGTGCATTGCCGCAAAGCTATATGCACCTTCCACTCCCTGGAACACTACGCGCGCATGCTCTACCGGCAGCTTCTCGACAAGTTCATATCCCAGATTCGGCTCTCTGCCATGCTCGGCGAGAAGCTGGTACTGACGCTTCCGGCTAATCGACATGATATGAGAAAAAAGCTCCCGAACTCCGCAGGCATTAAAGTCGCTGCCGGCCATCGCCGTCAGAGCGGAAAGCTTCTCATCCTCTCTCTTCTTATCAAACACCGCTTTCCCTGTCTCTATCTTAAATTCTGCCACTTCCTCGGCAAGCTTCATGCGTTCTTCGAAAAGCTGTACGATACGGCTGTCTATACTGTCTATCTCTTCCCGTATTTTTCCTAAATCCAGCACCTTTTTCTTCCTCTCTGTCATTTATACTTTTCTCTTTATTATAGTATACGAAATATCGTTTTACAAGAAAAAGACATGTAAAATTCCCTGTCGAAACGAAACTTCTTGAAATCGACGCCCGTTTCGTATATGATAGAAAGCAGAGATTCGCTGCCGTATTTTTTTAGCTGCGTGCAGCGCTACAATTACTTAGGAGGTTATCTATGCGACACATTATGAGTCCGCTGGATTTTTCCGTCAAGGAGCTGGACAGTCTTTTGGATCTTGCCTGCGATATTGAGAAGAATCCGGAGAAATATGCACACGCATGCGACGGAAGGATACTTGCAACACTGTTTTACGAGCCGAGTACGCGCACGCGCCTGAGTTTTGAATCTGCCATGATGCATCTGGGAGGAAAGGTACTTGGATTTTCCTCCGCCAATTCAAGCTCCGCCGCAAAAGGCGAGAGTGTGGCGGACACGATCCGCACGGTTTCCTGCTTTGCTGACATCGCGGCAATCCGCCACCCCAAGGAGGGAGCTCCTCTCGTAGCTTCCATGGCATCTTCGATCCCTGTGATCAATGCCGGAGACGGCGGACATCAGCACCCGACACAGACGCTGACCGACCTGATGACGATCCGCTCCCTGAAAGGACGCCTTGACAACATCACCATCGGCCTGTGCGGCGACCTGAAGTTCGGCAGAACGGTTCACTCTCTGATTGAGGCATTAGTCCGCTATCCGAACGTTAAATTTATCCTGATCTCCCCGGAGGAACTGCGTGTGCCGGATTACATACGCGAGGATGTACTGCGTGCAAGCGGCCATGAGTTTGAGGAAGTCATCCGCCTGGAGGATGCGATTCCGCAGCTCGATCTGCTCTATATGACCCGTGTGCAGAAGGAACGCTTCTTCAACGAAGAAGATTATGTCCGTATGAAGGATTTCTATATCCTGGATAAGGAGAAGATGGGGCTGGCGCGCGAGGATATGCTGGTTCTGCATCCGCTGCCGCGCGTCAATGAGATCTCCACAGAGGTGGACTCCGACCCGCGCGCCGTTTACTTTAAGCAGGTGCAGTACGGCAGATATGTCCGCGAGGCGCTGATTCTGACATTACTGGAGGTGGAAGTATGCTGAACGTAGGACGCATTGAGGAGGGCTTTGTGCTCGACCATATCAAGGCCGGCAAAGCCATGACGATTTACCACGACTTAAAGCTGGACAAGCTGGACTGCTGCGTTGCAATCATCAAAAACGCGCGCAGCAACAAGATGGGCAAGAAGGATATCATCAAGGTAGAGTGCTCTGAAGACATGCTTGATCTGGATATTCTCGGATTCATCGACCACAACATCACTGTCAATATTATCCGCGACGGCAACATCATAGCCAAGAAGGAACTCTCCCTTCCCAGGCAGGTCGTCAATGTGATTAAGTGTAAGAACCCGCGCTGCATTACCTCCGTGGAGCATCAGCTGGATCATGTATTCATCCTGACCGACCCGGAAAAAGAGATTTATCGCTGCAAATACTGCGAAGAGAAGTACAGAGGCTCCAGAAATAAATAAAAATCAATCCCCCGCCGACAAACAGCGGGGGATTGATTTTTATCTGCCTTTTTTTCTGAAAATCATTCCCAGAATGAACATCGCAATCATCACCGCAAGGTAGATGATGTACACAGCCGTCGCAGCCTGCGCGGACAGGGGCAGCAGTGTTCCCGGATTATCCATGAGAACGAGAACGAACAGGATCGCCACAACCCACATGACGCCGCCGATGATCAGAAAAATCTTGGATTTTTGCATGTTCCGTTCCTCCTATACTGCTTGATTTCACTTTTCTTAGAATATCACCCCGCCGCACAAAAGTCAATCCGCCGCTTTGTTCCAGCGGCGGACTGACTTTTGAGGGTTTATTTTACGGCTCCGTTTACAACGCCGTTAATGATCTGCTTCTGGCAAAACAGATAGAACAGCAGAATGGGCAGCAGAGCCAGCAGGTAGGAGGCAAACGCCAGGTTGTAGTTCGTTCCGAACTGTGTCTGGAAATTTAACTGTGCCAGCGGCAGGGTGTTCTTTCCGGTACCAGACATGATAACAAGAGGTGTCATGACGTCATTCCATGTGGACATTGCAGTCAGTACCGCAACCGTCGCGTGCATGGGCTTCATCACCGGAAAGATTATGCTCCAATACGTCTTCCATGTACTTGCGCCGTCCACGCGTGCCGCCTCCTCAAGGGCGAGCGGAATATTTTTCAGATAACCTGCATACAGCAGCAGGTTCATCGGCATATAAAATACGACATACAGCACAACCACGCCGAAACGGTTTGCAATACCCAACTGTGCTGTCTGCTTTACCAGAGGCATCATCAAAATCGCAAACGGTACGAACATACCGCTGACAATATACAGATAGACGAAGTTGTAGATCTTTTTCTTTGCCATGCTGCGCCCGATCGCATATCCGGCGATTCCGTGCAGCGCGATTGCAACTACGACTGTAGCTACGGTCAGAAGAAGGCTGTTTCCCAGAGAGTTCCAGAAGTCCGTCACCCGCATCGCCTCCGCAAAGTTGTCCAGGCTCCATGTCTTTGGAAAGGCGAGCGCACCCATAATGTCATTCGTCATCTCCGACGGCTGCTTAAATGCGATGATCACAGCCATATACAGCGGGAAAAAGATGGTCACGCAGCCGAGAATCAGCAAAATAGTAACCGGTACATTGACCTTTCCCTCGTGTTTTTCTTTTTTTATCATAACTGCTCCTCCTTCTTGCCCATAAATCTCATCTGGCATACGGATATTGCAACAATTACTACAAAGAATACCACAGCGTTGGCACTCTGGAATCCGAACTGTCCTCCGTCAATACCGTTGTTGTAAATAAGGAATGAGATTGACTCTGTACTCTGAGACGGACCGCCCTTTGTCAAAGCCATAATCTGGTCGAATACCATCAGGAAGTTCTTCATGCAAAGAACCATGTTAATCGTAAAGAACGGAATAATAAGCGGGAATGTCAGATTTTTGAATTTTCTCCATCCTGTAGCTCCGTCCAGTGATCCTGCCTCATACACATCCTCCGGAACAGTCTGCAGACCGGAAATATAGATGATTGTATTCATGGCGATGGACTGCCATGCGCCTACCAGAACAATCGCAAACCACGCAGTCTTCGTGCTTGAGAGCATACTGCTGCTGAGCGCCTCAATGCCGAGCGTCTGTCCCACCGCCGGAAGGATATAGGTGAAAAAGAAGCTGAAAATGTATCCTACAACCAGTCCTCCGAGAATATTGGGGATAAAATAGATACCTCTTAACACCGTTTTCCCTTTAATTTTGCTGTTTAGTCCCAGCGCCAGAATCAGACTTACCACATTTACAATGATTGTACAGACAACTGCATACTTTATCGTGAACAGATACGAGTTGCCGACTCTGGAATCACTGAACAGATCCATATAGTTTCTCAGGCCTACAATATCATAGGAACCGTAGCCCTTAAAGTTTGTAAAGCTGTAAAACACGCCCTTTAAAAGCGGCAGTGTATTAAAACAGAAGAACAGAAGCACAATCGGAATCGTAATCAGCGCAAACGTCCGTTCTCTGTCATTTTTCATTTTTTTCTTACCCATGCTGCAGATCTCCCTTCCTATTCATTTCCGGAGTGTTCTTCCGTATATTCCTGTACCTTGCGGATGATATCCCGGTTATAACGCGTCCACTGTGTATCGAACCGCTGCATAAAAGTATCCAGCGCATCCTCACTGTCGTCCATGAGATACGTCTGAATCATAGCGTCCACTGACATTTCTGCCGGATAGTGATGATCCTGGTAATCTGCAAGTTTTCCTTCCTCTATGTAGCTCTTCATGCCGTCCAGCATTGGAGCCAGCTCGAAGTCTCCCTCTTTACAGGGGACTGCATTCTGATCATCTATATAATACTGGATATTCTCATCCTCCATGAAGAAGCGGAGCACCTCATATGCTGCTTCCTTATTCTCACACTTGTTCATAATGGAGAACTGCAGGTCATTACCGGAATTTAAAATATTCTTCTCAGGATCGTTGCTTGCCGGGAATATGAAGGAATCAATGTTGATGTCCGGATTCACCGACTGAATCTGAGGCACCGCATAACTTCCGATCACATACATTGCAGCTTCCCCGCGTGCAAAGGCTGTACATGCGTCATTATAGGAATATGCAAAGGGATCATTCTGCGCATAGTCGAGAAGCTGCTTCTGTTTTTCTGCCACTTCCCTGTAGTTCTCCGAGAATGTGGTATTCCCAGCATTCACCTGATAGCATACATCAGAGGGTGCCAGATCCACCGCCATGGCATTCCAGGGGGCCAGGCATGTCCAAACATCCTTGTATCCGAAATAAAGCGGCTGAATTCCCTCCGACTTAATCTCTTCGCACAGAGAGATAAATTCATCCCATGTGGTCGGAATTTCCCATCCATGTTCCTCAAATATATCCCTGTTATACAAAACGCCCGCCGCGTTTGCCATATACGGCAGTGCGTATACGCCATCCATCGGGACATACTCCAACTCCTTGTCCATCTTCAGATATGCCTCCTTGACATCCGATAGCCCCTCAAAATCCGAGATATCCGCCAAAAGCTCGGCATCCAGGAAATTGGAGTAGTTGATATCTCCTCCGATGGCAATAATATCGGGATAATCCTCCCGAACAAGCTGGGTCTTTAAAATTTTCATGGCATCGTTCGGGGAATCGATTTCCAGCCGGATATCCTCATGGCTTTCATTAAACCGCGTCTCCAGCTCCTGAAAGGCGTCTACTGCCTCCGGCTTGTACTGCAGCATCTTGATCGTAGTCACACCGTCATCCTCGCTGCCGCAGCCAGCCAATCCCGCCGCTGCCAGCATGATGGCAGCAGCGGCGATTCCCCTCACCTTTGTCTTACTCGTCATATAAGCCTCCTTCCCGAAAAAAGCACCTGTTCTTAAGGCGCTTTCTTCCGTTTCCCTGCCCTTTTGTTTGTTTCTGATATGATTATAGATTTTTATATGTTTTTTTTGTGTAAGTTTTATTTGTTTTGCGATATAATATTTTTTACTTTTCGTCATAACACAGAAATAGACCGCACTGCCGCGGTCCATTTCTACATTTGCTCTTTTTTTAATTCTGTCCGGTACTGCTCCGGAGTCTGATCATAGTATTTCTTAAATGTCTGTATAAAATATGACGTATCGTTATACCCCACATACTGTGCCACATCGCTGATACGAAAGTCCTCGTTTTGAAGAAGCTTTGCTGCCTGCTCCATACGGTAAGAAATCAGATACCTGGAAAACGTCCGTCCTGTGCGCGCCTTGAACAGACGACTTAAATAGCTGCTGTTCATAAAGAACTTTCTGCTCGCCAGATCTGTCAGCGTCATGTCATATTGATAATTATCCCTGACATACGCCAGCACCTGGTCTACAATATCAACTTCCTGGTCTCTCTCTGCATCGGCCGTCTTGTCTATTAATTTATACAGATATTGCTGAAGCTCTCCGTAATTTCGGAATCCGTACAGATCTGTCCGGAGGGACAGCAGAAGTGCGGGGGTATTATCATATTCTCCTTTTTCCTGCCTTTCTCTCTCAAGAAACACCTGATCAATCACGCCAAGTATTCGTGCAACTGCACGGAACATCCCGCAGACATCCGCCCCTTTCGGAGTTTTGTACGCTTTCAGTATCTCATCCGTCAGAATTTTTGCCTCCTCTCTGCGGTTTTCCTGAAGATCGCTTTTTAGCATCCGCTCCTCCCGCTCACCGAAAATTGTCTCTCCGGTATTTCCCATTTCATAGCTGTATGCTTTTCCCGCACCGGCTACAAGCCTGCCGCACACTGCGAGCATTGCCTCCCGGTACGTCTCCACCAGAGATTTTTCTTTCAGACCTGTTTGCAGGGTGCTGATCCCGGCTGTAAAGCAAAGCTTTCTGTCTCGAAGAAGAGCCTGCAGCATCCGGTTCAGAGACAAAAGCAGATAGTCTCCGGAAACTCCCTCCTGTTCTTCTCTTACCAGAAGCACGAATTCATCCCTGGTAATAAAGAAATATTCCCAGACCTTCAGCTTCTCCAGATGTGACCGAAAATATTCCATCTGCTCGCCCACCCGCTCTCTGCTCCATCCCTCGAGATGCTCCTGCGGCCGAATGATCGTTATGCGCCACGGACCATTTCTGAGATTGTCCAGCACTTCCTGCGAAATCAGCATTTTTGTAAGCCCTTCCTGAGAGAATATCTTTTCCGGCTCCATATAATGCATGCTGACGCGTTCCAGGCGATTCTGCACTTCCTCTTCCACAGCCTGACGCTTTCTGGCATTCTGCTTCTTGATCCGGCTTAACATCTCGGATACTTCTTCTCTTCGCACGGGCTTCTTCAGGTAATCCTTCACACCGAAGCGTATTGCCGCCGACGCATAAGCAAAATCAGCATATCCGCTGATAATAGCCACATTCGTTTCCCCATGTGTCTTCTGAACATATTCAGCAACTTCCAGCCCGTCTTTATCCGGCATTCGGATATCTGTCAGTACCAGATCTGCGGAATTCTCCTTCATATAATCCAAAATTTCCTGCCCCGTCTCTGCTTCCAGGCAGATCTCCGCCTCCGGCTCTACTTCCCTTAACATTTTTATGATTGCCTTCCTGGCAAAAATCTCATCATCCGCTACTATAATCTTCATACTTCTCATTTCGGGAATTCTCTTATCCCGCTTCCCCCTGTTCTGCACGTAGTTTTAAAATAATTTTCGTATATTCACCCACACGGCTCTCCACCCGGATACCTCCTCCTGCACCGTAATAATTGCGCAGCCTGGCATTTACATTTGCAAGTCCAATACTCTTAGCATCCTCTTCCAGCTCTGTCACTGTATCTTCCCGGGCAAACCGCTCATTCATCTCTCTCACCTGATCCGGCTCGATTCCCACACCATCATCCTCCACAATCAGAGTCAGCACTCCGTTCTCTCTTTCTGCAGAGATCCTTAGCCTGTCCTTCTTCCGCTTCTTCACAAATCCATGGTGAATGGAATTTTCCACCACGGGCTGCAGCACAAATTTAATAATGCTGCATGCCCGAATTTCCTCCGGGATATCAATCTCGATTTGAAATCGATCCGGAAAACGAATATTCTGGATATTCATATAGTTCCGAAGCTGCACGAGCTCCTCCCCGACTGTGACAATATTGCTGCCCTTGATATTATACCGGAACATATCAGAAAGGCTGTTTGCAATCTCCGGAATGTATTCCACATTCTCTAAAATTGCAATCGAGCTTATGGTATTCAGCGCATTGTACAGAAAATGCGGATTTATCTGAAACTGCAGCATCTTAAGCTCCGTGCGCTTTTGATTCAGCTCCGCCACATAGGTCTGTATGATATTTTCATTAATGCGCTGCGCCATAGCATTATAACTTGTGATCAGCATGCCCATCTCATCTTCCCAAATATTCTCTCTCTCATCAATCAGCGCCACCTCCTGGTCACTCTTTCTTCCCACCCGGCCCATAACACCGGAGAGCAGCTGCACTGGCTTGCTGACATTGTCCGCAAAATAGATGCTGATTCCAAACATAATCGTGAGAGCCAGGAGTGCAAGGCCGGCCAGCCTTGCCATATCCGGCAGAATTTTCCCGAACAGCGCAGCCGACTCCTCGTACTGCATCAAAATCCACCCTGACTTTTCATCGTACGCTGTGCTTACACTGCAATTTCTGTCTCCTATCTTCAGCCTGCTTCCGGTCTGACCGGTTTCTGCCAGCTTTGAAAGCCGCGGATATAATTCCGGTGCGTCCAGAAATATAGGATAACTTTCTCCGCTGGTATCCGCACTGTGGTAGAGAACCTCCTCTTTATTTAAAATCGCTAACTGCGAAAAGGGCGTCTCACTTTTCTGGCGCGTGTCCAGCTGCTCTCTCAGCCTGCCGAAATCCCAGTCGATATACAGCATTCCCAGAGGCTCGTCATCCGTTATGTCGTATATCGGCGCAATGATTGTCACCAGGCTGTATGGAATCATATTGATTTCTGCCGAATATACTCCCGTATACAGCTCTGTTCTCTTATCCGTCCACACCATATCTCCGGTCAGCCGCTCCATCCTCTGCATATATCTTTCCTGCTCTCCTACCAGGCTCTGATAAACTCTCCCATCTGCAGTCCTTACCGTTGCGCGCAGAATATAACTGTCGAGATCTGTCTCCTGGGAGAGACACTTCTGCATATAAATATCCGCCTCCAAAAGCTCACTTTCCGTAAAGTTCTCTTTTTTTCTCACCAGTATGGAATACATCTCCTCATCAGAAAAATGCAGATATCTCAGGCGGTCGGCATTCTCCTCAATCATTTCCAGCGCCAGCTGCAGCTGACTGTTGGATCGGCTCATATATTCCATGCTCCGCTGTGTCCTTTCGGAGAACTGCTGAGCTACATAGAATATTGCTCCTGCCGCAAAAAATGTAACGAGCAGAAGATAGGAATAGAAGATCTTCTTCTTATACGGCAGCTTCTTAATTCGCTCTCTCATCCCGTTCTGCCCTCCATTTCCAGATACTCCTCCCCGTATTCTCGCAGTTTCGCCGTGCAGCTCTCCAGATAGCTCTGCTGTTTCTCCTCAGAGGGATCGATCAGAATCTCCTGTATGGAGTCATCCCGAAAACGGCTGACTTCTCCCGGCAGTCCTGCGGCTTCATATACGAGCTTTCCCTGTTCTGCCAGAATGCGCACCTCGTCGGCATAGGAAACAGAATCCTCCATTCCCTTCATGCATCCGAACGTATGCTGAGCATTTGCATAGATCTCCAGATTCTCAGGCTGTGAAAGAAACTCCAGAAAATTAAGCGCCTCTCTGGGATGACTGCTCTGAGAGGACACCGCAAGGTTAGAATCCGCCCAAAAGACGACGCGCTGTTCTTCGCCGGAAGCTGCGGGAAAAGGGATAAGCTGCAGCCGAAGTCCTGGATTCTCCTTCAGCAGCGCCTGATAGCACCAGCTTCCCTGCACGAAAAAATAAGCCTCTCCGTCGGCAAATGCACTCACAGCCTCATCATAGCCGGTCTGCAGCGCATCAGGCTGCCCGAATGTACGAATCTCCTTTAGCCGGTCAAGACAATCGATCGTCACTGTATCCGTCTCAAACGACGCATTCCCCCTGGCTACCTGCTCCCAGAATGTCTTCCGGCTGCCCCTTATCGCAGTCTCAATATTCTCCCAGCACATGCGGACCGACCATTCATCCCTGTCTGAAAATAAAAACGCTGTCTTCCCACTGCTCTGGATGTCCTGTGCCGTTGCTGTCAGCTCCTCATACGTCCGCGGTATCTCATACCCGGACTCCTCCATGAGATCTTCATTCACAAAAATCCCCTCATAGCTCATCGTCATCGGGAAGAAGGGAAACGTACCGTCATAGCTGATATACGGAATCAGCTCATCTTTGACCTGCTCCATACACTTCTCCCCTGTCAGATCGAGGCAGTATCCTCCCTGCACAAAATCCATACATTCCCGCGCCTGCAGTCCGTTGACCTGAATCAGATCCGGAAGTGTTCCCTCTATGGCACGGATCTTCAGCTCCGTATCCACATTCGGAACAAAATTGAGCACAATCTCTATCTCATCCTGCGCCTGATGAAACGCCTCCGTCAAGAGGCGTATGCTCTCCATATCCTCCCGTTTTCGCACCATGAGCTCAAGAGTAACCTTCTGCGTCTCCCCGGTGTTCTCCTGTCTCTGACAGGCGCACGGAATGACGCCCAGGCAAAATACTGCCGCAAGGCATACCGCCAGATGTTTCCCTCTCATACCGTCTCCTCCCTATTCCTTTATCCGACTGCATTTATATTCAGTGTATCACTTTTGTGAAAAACAGTATAGAGATTCTTTCTTTTTCGTTGATATTTTCTGCAAAAGCGGCTATGATTACAGTAAATTCCCGCTGCCCGATTTTATGAGCAGCGATGCGCTTTACGGTCGGGCGCCTGAAGACTTACTATGTATAACTATGAAATGAGGTTTTAACTATGGCTAATATCAAAGACGTGGCCCGCAGCGCGGGCGTGGGGATTGCCACTGCTTCCCGGGCACTAAACGGAACCGGCTATGTGGCTCCTGAAACGCGAAAAAGAATCGAGGAGGCCGCGCAGAAGCTTCATTATTCACCAAGTGTTCTGGCGCGCAACCTTCTGCGCAGCCGCTCCGGAATCATCGCTGTGATGGTACCCACGCTGTCCAACCCGTTTTTCGCCTCTTTTACACAGGACTGCGAACAGCTTCTGCTCGGACACGGATACAAGACACTGATCTGCTGCACTGTCCAGCCCCAAAACAGTGAGCAGGACTATCTCGATATGCTGCGAAGCAATCTGGTCGACGGTATTCTCACTGCCACACATTCCTTTAACGACGATGCTTACAGGGAGAGCGGCAATCCCATTGTCTCCCTTGACAGAAACCTGGGCGGAAATATCCCGCTCGTCTCTTCCGACCACTGCCGGGGCGGACTTCTCGCTGCAGAACATTTTGCCTTTGCCGGATGCCGCATGGTGCTTCAAATCTGCGGAAGTGATGTACAGAACGGACATCTCACCGTAGGAGAGGCACACCGCTCCTGCCGAGAGGCTCTGCTGGCCAGCGGCGTCAAATCCGAGATTCTATTTACAGACTGGAACCGCTGGGATTTTACGTACTACCGCCGAACTGCGGCGCACTGTCTCGACGCATATCCTGAAGCGGACGGAATCCTCGCTTCGGACTGTCTGGCAATGCATGTATTAACCGAGGCACTGCAGCGCGGGAAAAGCATTCCGGATGAACTTAAGATCATCGCATACGATGGCACAGACACCGCACGCCTTGCATCTCCTGCCCTCTCCTGCATTGTCCAGGACACGGCACAGCTTGCCCGGACCGCCGTCGATACCCTGCTGGCGCGTATTCAGAACGTGCCGATTCCTGAGCCTCCTGTGTGTAATGTTTCCTGGCTGCAGGGAACGACGTGTCCCTGATGGAAGTTTCTATTGACATGTCGGCGAAAGAGCGTTATATTGGCTGTATGGAAAGGTTTCCATATCACAAAAAGAGAACGGAAAGGAGATTCCCTCATATGCAAATGGACAAACTCCGCAACTATTATTTCAGCCTGTACGGCGAAAACGGCACGACTCAGTTCTTTTACGACCAGCTTCTCAACATCATCTCCGCTGCAAAAAAGAATCGCAGCGCTTCCCTCAAAAAACAAGACCGGGACGGAAATTCCTGGTATATGTCCGAAAAAATGGTGGGCATGATGCTGTATCTGGACAAATTCAGCGAAAATCTGGAAAAATTTGAGAGCAAAATCGACTATCTCGCAGAACTGGGTATCACTTACGTGCACTTTATGCCCCTGCTGCAGTCCCGCGAGGGCAATAATGACGGCGGATACGCTGTAACCGATTATCTCAATGTCGACCGGAAATTCGGAACCACCCGCCAGTTTGAACAGGTGATCGCCAAGCTTAAAAAACGCGGCATCCGCACCTGTATTGACTTTGTTCTGAATCACACCGCAAAGGAACATGAATGGGCACTGCGTTCCAAGAAAAACGAACCGGGCTATGAAGATCTGTATTATATGTTCGACAATTACGGCATCCCGTCGGAATATGAGAAAACGCTCACAGAGATCTTCCCGTCCGTAGCGCCGAAGAACTTCACATACTATGATGATATAAAGAAGTATGTGATGACCCGCTTCTATGAATTCCAGTGGGATCTGAACTATAAGAATCCCAATGTCTTCAACCGGATTGCCGAGGTTCTCCTGACACTTGCAAACAAAGGCATTGACATCTTCCGTCTCGATGCAATCCCCTATATGTGGAAGGAGCTTGGCACAACCTGTATGAATCTTCCTCAGGTGCACACACTGCTCAAGATGTACGAACTGATTATTGAGGAGGTCTGCCCGTCTGTCATCTTCCTTGGCGAAGCAATCGTGGAACCGCATGAGATCGTGAAATACTTCGGCACCCCCGAAGAAAAGGAATGTCATATTATGTACAATGCCTCTCTGATGGTTCTGCTGTGGAATTCTCTGGCAACACGCGACGTGCGTCTGATGGAACGCTCACTCTCCATCGATTACGGCACTCCAAAGGACGGTGTATGGATCAACTATGCCCGCTGTCATGACGATATCGGCTGGGGCTTTGAGGAGCAGATTATCAGAGAACTTGGCATGGACCCGTTCCTCCACAAACAATTTATTATTCAGTTTATGGAGGGTAAATTTCCCGGCAGTTTCTCCCGCGGAGAGCTGTATGAATTTAATCCCGTAACGCTCGACGCCAGGAACAGCGGCACCATGGCCTCCATGTGCGGCCTGGAGGAGGCGCTGGAGAAAAAAGATTGGTATAAAGAGGAGCTTTCTGTCAAGAGAATCCTTCTGCTCAACAGTATCATCATCTCCTATACCGGTATTCCGCTTTTCTACAGTGGAGATGAAATCGGAACACTGAACTACTGGGATTATAAGAAGAACCCCGACGAGGCGGGCGATTCCCGCTGGCTCCACCGCGGTCCTATGGACTGGGAGCGCGCTTCGCACCGGCATGATCTGGGCACTCCGGAAGGAATCATTTTCACACGCATCCGTGAGATGATCCGAATCCGCAAAGAGCACGATATCTTTGCTTCCACACTGCCGTCCACTCCTGTGGATACCGGAAATCAGGCGGTCTTCGGATTTCATAAGGAAAACCGGATGCTCGTTCTTGCGAATTTCTCCGAGCGCGAACAAACCGTAGACTGTAACCGCGTCAACTGGTTCGGACTGCCCTGCGAGCTGCACGATCTGATCCAGGGCAAAGCTGTACGTCTGTCGGAGCCGATCGTGCTGGGACCGTACGAATATTTGTGGCTTGCATAACAATCTGTATGTGCCTGCAAATGAAGCGCATCGTTATTTACAAAAATCCCGCTGTCCATCCGGCAGCGGGATTTTCTCATATGTCTTATGCTCTTCTCTTTTTCATCTGCACCCGGTAGAAGTATTCCTGAGGCGTCATGTGTTCACACTGCCTGAAGTGATACTCCAAAGACTCCATATCCACAAATCCGCTGGAATATGCTGTCTCCGTGAGCGTATACTTTCCGCTCTCCATCATCTGCTTTGCGACCCGCAGACGGCATTCCGTCAGGTATTGCTTCGGAGACATGTGCTCCCTCTCCATGAAGATGCGGTACAGATAGCTGCGGTCTATGCCCACATACTTGGACAGATCCCAGATTCTCACATCGTAATTATAGTTTTCCTCTATATACCGCTTTGCCCTGTCCAGATACTCATCCTTCGTGCTTTCATACACCCCCGGTTCCTGACGCATCAGCAGTCCCAGAAGCGTCAGAAGTCCGCCGGAGAGCTCCTGCGGATGGTAGTCCTGCGACTGGAAATCCCGCGCCATGCGGCAGATTCTCTCGCGGAATCTCTCCTGCTTCTCGCTCTCGGGCTTTGCCGTGCATGCCTCCGCCAGGAAAGTCCCTGCGATCAGCTCAGGGGCAGCCTCCCCGTCAAACGCAGCCCAGGCATACTGCCACGGCTCATACTCGTCTGCCTCATAGTACGCCATCTCATCCGGAAGCGTCAGGAATACGTCCCCCTGCTCCAGGTGATAAATTTCCGTCCCCTTCTGCAGGATACCTTTTCCCTTCAGCACCATATGCAGAAGATAGTGGGGGCGCATCCCCGGTCCGAACCGCTCTGCCGGCTCACACTCTGTCATTCCGCAGAAATGCACAGTCAAACTGTCTTTTTCCATCTCTTCATCTCCTTTACGAGGATGTCTTCTCATTCATATCCTGCTCTGCAATCTTCAGAAACAGCTCATGCGCAGCGGGGTTTTGTCTTTTTAACGATACAGGTCTGCCCTCAGAATTCAGAAAGCAGTGCTGGCTCTCTCCCTCGCAGCGCACCTCTCCGCAGTCACGGTCAACCACACGGTATGAAAGTTCCAGACGAATACCGTTATATTTCGTTACGCGCGGATAGATAAGCACCGTATCTCCGAAATGCGTCATGGAACGATAGGACGCCTGCACGCCGAGTACCGGGCTTATGATGCCCTCTGCCTCCATCTTCTCATATCCCATGCCGAGCTTGTTCAGCAGGTCAACCCTCGCTTCCTCAAACCACCGGATGTAGTTGGAATGGTGCACAATTCCCATCTGATCCGTCTCGTAATACGCGACGCGGTGCTCTGTCCACCTCGGTTCCCGGTCAAATTCATAGCGCATCAGGTACCAGGAAGCACCTCCGTGAGCAGAGTCTGACAGCCCGAAGAAACGGTAGCCCAGCCTGGAATAAAACGTTACCATATGTTCCTTGCACGTCAGTACCACGGCCTTTTTCCCACGGGTTCTGGCACTTTCAATCATATGGCGCATCAGCGCCTCCCCGATACCCTGCCTGCGGCAGGCGGGTCTTACATTTAATCCGAAGATCATCTGATAGGCGCCCTGCGGGTTATGCAGGCTGCTGTCATGATACAGTTCATCCGCCAGATGGCTGTCATCCGCGCAGCAGCCGTTGACAAAACCCAGAATCTCTCCCTTTTTCGTCTCCGCAACAAAAAAGCTCTCCGCGCACGTCACAAGTCTGTGCGCAAAGTCCTCTCTCGACGCCGCCTCTGCCGCCGGGAAGCACTCTGCCTCCACTGCTGCGACCTGCTCCAGTTCCTCTGCCCTTACCGGTCGGATTGTATATTCCATAACTTATCTCCCCTTTACTTCCAGTTCTTCAGTTCCTGATAAATCCGTGCTGCAGGCAGTCCGACCACATTGTTGTAGTCTCCCGAAATGCGCTCGATAAACGCCGCACACCTGCCCTGGATCCCATACGCTCCCGCCTTGTCCATAGGTTCCCCCGTGTCCACATACTGCACGATCTCCTCCTCGGACATCGGATACATCGTCACAAGCGTCTCCTCGGCAAACCGCAGCATCCGTTCCCCGTCCGCATCTCTGCGGATCAGAGCAACGCCGGTAAATACGCTGTGAGAACGGCCCTGAAGACTTCTCAGCATCTCTATGGCATGCTCTCTGCTCCTGGGCTTTCCCATGATCCTGCCGTCCAGCACCACGATTGTATCCGCCCCAAGCACCGTACCCTCCTTTATCGTACCCGCGACATCCTCCGCTTTCTGGTATGCCAGTTCCAGCACAGCCTCTCTGGGGTCGGTCTTTGTAATCTTCTCCTCCACAGTACTCGGCTGTACCGTAAATTCTATTCCAATCTGCTCTAACAGCTCCCGTCTTCTCGGAGACTGTGAGGCAAGTATTATTTGATCCATAGCTTTCCTCCACCGTAAAAAAGGCGTTGCCGTCTGTGACTGCAACTGCCTTTTATGTCTGAGTCTTTGTAAGCAGAACGATAAGCCGGGTTATGTCGTGTGTAATCATCTATCTAGCCCTGCCGTTGCCGGCAGGATCAAGCGACCTACCTGAAAACGTGACGGGCAGCCACATGGTTTTCTGTTCGGTCTTGCTTCGGATAGGGTTTACATGTGCCCCCGCTGTCACCACCGGGGCGGTAGTCTCTTACACTGCCTTTCCACCCTTACCAGTCTCCTGGCGGTTTATTTCTGTTGCACTGTCCCTGGAGTCGCCTCCGCCGGACGTTATCCGGTATCCTGCCCTGTGAAGCCCGGACTTTCCTCACCTGACCCCTTTCGGTTCTGTCAGCCGCGATTACATATTCTGCTTACCCGGTTATTCTATCATGTTTTCTGCACTTTGGCAACTGCAGATTTACACGTCAAAGCAGCTTCCGCCGATAAACTCTCTCAAAATCGAATTGTTCGGAATATCCTCGCTCGGAATTGCAAGGAAATAGTCCAGAAATTTGAGCAGGCGTTTTGCCTCGTAATACTCCGGCTCCTCCTCTGTGATCTGAAAGAGCAGCGGCTCCGCATATACTTTTAAGGCTGCCAGCTCGTAGAGCAGAGCCGAATTGAACATCACATCCGCCTCCTCCTGGTACGGGAAGATATTCTCCTCCTCTCCCCTTCTGACAGACCCCCACATCGCAATCGTATCCTTTGCCGACGAGCCTCTCGTTCTGCTGTCTCTTACAAGTCGGCGGATCAGCCTGCCGTCCGTGGTGGGGATACGGTTATGCTCATCCACATTTAACTGCGTGAGCGCGCTGATATAAATCTTGAACTTGCTCTCTCTCGGCAGCGAATGGCTCAGAGCGTCATTCAGACAATGAATGCCCTCGATGACAAGAATATCCTCCTGACCCATCTGCAGAAAATCACCTCTGTATTCTCTTCTGCCCTCCACGAAATTAAATCTCGGAATCTCCACGCGCTCTCCGCGCAGCAATGCATTCATATCCTCGTTGAATTTTGCAACATCGACTGCCTCCAGGCACTCAAAATTGCGTTTTCCAAACTCATCCAGCGGCGTATCCTCCCGATTTACAAAGTAATTGTCGACTGCGATCGGATGCGGGCGCATTCCGTGTGCGGCAAGCTGGATCGAAAGCCTGTGGGAGAACGTAGTCTTTCCAGAGGACGACGGACCTGCAATCATCACGAACCGCACATTTCCGGATGCAATGATCTGATCTGCGATCTTGGAGATGCGCTCCTCCTGCAGAGCCTCGCCTACGAGGATCATCTTGCGTGTACTTCCCTGAGAAATTTTCTCATTGAGTTCTCCAACTGTTGCAGCGCCCAGACGCTCTGCCCAACGCTCTGCCTCCTGCTGCACGCGGAAAATCTTCGGAGACGGTTCAAACGGCTGCACCACGGTCGGCTTTTTCGCCGTCGGCATCTGAAGCACTACTCCCTCATCGTACGGATAAAGCTCAAAATATTTCAGGTATCCCGTATGCCATACCATGAAGCCATAGAAATAGTCCTCAAAATCTTCCAGGCTGTAGATATTGACTCTCGAAACTCTCCGGAACCGGAAAAGTTTCTCCTTATCATACATTCTGTGACGTCTGAAGAGCTCTCTGGCCTCTCTCGTTGTCACGCTGCGCTTTAAGATCGGAACCTTTCTCTCCACCAGCTCCAGCATATAGGATTTCACTTTTGCGAGAAACTGCTCATCAATCGTCACATTTCCCTGAATCGTATAGTAAAATCCCTGATGCACAGTAAAATGCAGTACAATCTTCTGTATATTTTCATGCCCTGCCACATGGTAGACTGCTTTTAAAAATAAAAGCGACATGCTGCGCTTATACGTCTTATGTCCGATCTCATCCGCTGTGGTCACAAATGTGACCGTCTGCTCCTTCTTCAGCTTCTTATGCAGCTCCCGCAGTCTTCCGTCTGCCATTACCAGAACAATCGGATCCTTATACTGGCTCTGATATTCCTGAGCAATTACGCCAAAAGGCGTTCCTGCCGGGTACTCGCGCAGTTCTCCGTGAATTTTTACCTGACTCATTTCTTTTTGCCCTCCTTCCCGCACGGCATCCTTAATATATGATAAACGGCTGCCGGATGCGCGCCGTCTCCACTTCAATTTCCGGAAAGAGTTCTCCCAGGCGCTGCTTCATATAGCCGATAAACATCGACTCCGTGCCGTAATGCCCGGCATCCACAATGCACAGCCCCTGTGCCGCAGCATCGATTGCAGTGTGGTAATCAATATCCCCTGTCACCAGTACCTGCACTCCCTTTGCGAGTGCAGCCGGAACCATGCTCTTTCCTGAGCCTCCGGAGACTGCCGCACGGGAGATTTTCTCCTTTGTTCCGCCGTAGACCAGAACGCCTGTAAGTCCCAGGCGTTCTTTGACGTAAGAAGCAAACTCCGACAGCTCCATCTCATGCTCCAGCATGCCTGCCCTTCCAATACCTTCGGGATTTCCGTCTTCATCCACTCCCGTCTCGTCAAGCACTGTGCAATCTTTCAGATCCAGCGCCTCAGCATTTAAATCCGCCATGCCTTTTACGTCAAAATTCGTATGCATCGCGTAATACGCGATATCCTCCTGAATCAGACGAATAATCCTTCTTCCGATGAAATCGTCCGCCGTAATCTTTTTCACTGCGGAAAAAAGCATCGGATGATGCGTAATCATCATATCCGCCCCCGCCAGAACCGCTTCCTCGAGCGTCTCATCCGTTATATCCAGGGCGACGAAGATCTTCCGCACCTCTTTTTCTCTGCTGCCGATCAGCAGCCCCACATTATCCCAGGAGAGCGCTGCACTCTTGGGGTAATACTGTTCCAAAACTTCAATAATCTCTCTGCACTTCATAATATGCCAGCGCGGCTTCAATCTCCAGCCGCTCCTCCTCCATCTGTGCAAGGCGGGTTTGTCCCGCCCCGCTCTCATTTCCCGCAAGCCGTTCCTGAATCCTGCGGTTTACGCTCTGCTCCCGCCGCAGAAATTCCAGGAGCACCGGATGACGCTGCTCTAAA
>CALWSC010000054.1 GCA_944384105.1 uncultured Lachnospiraceae bacterium
GATAGTATAAAAATAGTACAAAGTAAAGATGCCATGTATACCTAAATCATGTATGATAAGAAAGATGATATGAAGGAGGAAGCACAGACATGGCAAAAGGTATGAAATATGATCAGCAGTTTAAGGAGAACGCAGTCAGGTATCGTCTGGATCATCCGGAACTTACACTCAAGAAAGCGGCTGAAAATCTGGAAATCAGTGATTCTGCTCTCAAAACATGGCTCCGGGCAGCCAGGGAACATGAAGGCTGTGTGCCGACAAGAGGATCCGGCAATTATTCCAGTGATGAGGCAAAAGAGATCGCCTGTCTCCAACGAGAGCAAGAGGATACAAAGGATGCTTGAATCCATTACATCGGAAGAATTCTTTGACAGCCTGATCGATATGGGTGTGTACTTTATCTGGTGTTTCCATTACATGCCGGTGGGAAATGACGCGGCACCGGAACTGCTGCCCACGCCGGAACAGAGAACGGAGACTTACCGCAGGATCCGTCATTACCGCGCAACAAAACCGCTGTTTGCGATGGACTTCCAGAATGACGCGAAATATGTGGGCGGATGCATCGCCGGCGGACGCCGCTACTTCCATATCAATGCAAATGGAGATATTGATCCCTGTGTATTCGTACACTATTCGGATTCCAATATCCATGAAAAACAATTCTCGAAGCGCTGCAGTCCCCGGAAAGCGTAGAACACCTCTGCGCAAAGTGCGACAGGTATGCACAGGCATGGAAGCCCACAGCGGAAAAGCTCTGGAAAGAAAATAATGAAACTTCTTGGGTGCAGACGAGAGCGACTATGTAGAAGAAATGCTGAAACACTTCATGCTGGGCGTATCCGACGAGTGTTTTCCCCGGCTCCAAATATGAGGAAATGACAGCTCTGATGGGAGGTGATGGACAGCTTTAAGATAATATTGATTCGGATAAAAATTAAATACCGGAGGCAGCCTGCCGGTTGCAGGGCAGAGCCTCCGGGTCTTTCAGCAGATGAGAAACGGCGGATAATATTTTTTATCCGCACCGGACCGTCAGAGCAAGCGGCATGATTGTCTAGCGCACTTCATATCTGGCGTCTTCCGCCAGCAGCTCTGGGGCCATGTTATAAATTGCGTCAATGATATAATTTCTGTAGGTAGCGTTTCCATCCATTGCAGTAAGTCTGCTGTGGGCGATTTCGCCTGCGTAACCCATTGCGGAAACGGCTGCTGCAGCAGCTTCCAAAGGATGATCGGGATTTGCAGCCACGAAAGCTGCACCTGTTCCTGTGATGGAGGACATCATGGGATGTCCGTTGCGGATGCAGTACGCTTTCCGGCTGTCCGCTACGATATCAATCGCTCCGGTGATGGCAATGACAGCTTTTGTTTTCCCGACAAATGCCTTCGCGAAAGCAACCATATCGTCGAGGTTTTCTTCTGTTACCTTGTCCGCGACGTCTGCATCTACGCCTTTTGTCGTACCGCTGCCGGACGCAAGCGTTTTAATTTCAGAGATATTTCCGCGGATAACGGAAAATTTTATTTCCCGAAGAAGCTGCATGGCAGTTTCTGTTCTCAGCCTGGACGCCCCGGCCCCCACAGGATCTAATACAACAGGATGGTTCAATTCGTTTGACCGTTTGCCCGCAATCAGCATGGATGCTATCGTGCGGCTGTTCAGTGTACCGATGTTGATATTCAGACCGGCGCAGATGGATGTGATATCTGCAGCTTCATCTTTATCATCAGCCATGATGGGGGATGCGCCGCAGGCAATCACAATATTGGTGCAGTCATTGACAGTCACATAGTTGGTAATATTGTGAATCATCGGACAGGTCTTTTGTACATTTTCAAGTATATTTTTAAATATATGGCTGCCTCCTAGCAGTTAAGAGATTCCTGCATGGTATACAAAACCCTGGCTTTTTTTAAGCTGTAAATCAAGGCGGCTGAAATGATGGCGCCGCTTGCGGTAGAAACCAGGAACGGAACAATGTAAGCGTAGAATGCAAGACCGGCGGCACTTTGTCCCATGAGAAAAATGGCAACCGGGTAGGCGCACAGACCTCCGAGAATCGCGGTGCCAAACACTTCGCCGATCAATGTTCCGAAGATGTTGTGCGTTTTTTTGTAAACTATGCCGCATAATAATGCTCCGAACATACTGCCGGGAAATGCCATCAGACTTCCAAGACCAAGCAGATTACGAATCAGGGATGCTGCAAAGGCGACACTGATGCCATAGCCGGGACCGAGCAGAACTGCGCAGAGAATGTTAACCATGTGCTGAACAGGTGCGCATTTGCTGCCGAAAACAGGAAAAGAAAACAGGCTTCCTACCACTGCAACAGCGCAGAAAACACCGGCAATCGCTAATTTTCTGGTACTGATTTTTGTCATATTCAATCTCTCCTTTGAGTTTTTATCAGGAAACGTCTGTAATCAGCGACGCTTCCAGGATATGCATAGTTATCTTCAGGAATAACTACACGGAAGTTCGGTCGATGCTTACTGGCATCCTCTCACGCCGGAACACGGCTTCCCATCGCTGATATACAAGACTCAGGGCGCTCCCCCTCAGTCCGCCACATAAGTGGATCTCGTTCCCTCCTTTCTCAAAGAAAACAGGAGATAACCCCTGGGGATACCTCCTGTAAAAATCCTTGCATATGGCTTCCTACGGCGGCATTATCCGCATCAGGTTATAGGGTCGAAGTTCGGGTACTTCCTCTCAGCCTGCTTCACAAGCTCCCCTGTTTTTAATAGTAACATTATACACACGATATTTTTAAAATACAAGAGCTTTTCAAAAAATCCGGTCCGTTCATGAACCGATCCGCAGCCCGAAAAAACGGGGATGGATTTTCCGGGGCGATTCGATTATAATAAAAAAGGGGACTATTCTCTCGGGATAGTTCTCTTTTTGCTGAAATCTGATAACCCCCCCCGGTGTCTGAGCTGAAAGCGAAGACAGGCAGAAGATCCGAAGAGACGAGAGGAGCTAAAACATGTATCGGGTATTGTTTGCGGAAGATGAATTATTGGTACGGATGGGACTGCAGAATGCAGTAGACTGGGAAAAATACGATATGGAGCTGGCGGCTTTGGCAGATAACGGGCTGGATGCTTACCAGCTGTTTTTGAAGCTGCATCCGGAGGTGGTGATAACGGATATCCGGATGGAGGGAATGGACGGCTACGAACTGATTCGGAGGATCCGGGAAATAGACAGCAAGTGCGCGATTATGGTGATCTCCTGCCTGGATGATTTTGAATCTCTCAGAAAGATGATGGGATATAATATCAGCGGATATATTCTGAAAGCCAGCATGACGATGGACGAGATTCATCAGGAGCTGGAAAAGGTAAGAGAGTATCTGGAACAAAATGTGGGAACCAGAATGGATGGTATGCGAAAGGAATCCCTGGATGAAATGATGGCTTCCTGCCTGACAGAGGAGAAGGAGACGGACTGGAGCTGGGCAAGGTGGAAGGATGGGGAGCCTTTCCGGCCGGAGCAGATTCAGACGGAAGTGATGTTTTCCCTGAAGGAAGAGGACAGAAACAAGATCAGCGATCTGGGGAAAAAGTTTGTCTATGACCTGGCGGAGAAATATCTGAACCGTTCGGTAATTGTCCAGGACGGAGAGGACAGCTTCTGCGTCCTGACAGAAGTCGGGGGAGAAAAGCTGGAGCAGGGTCTTTCCCGCATGAAAAATGCTATTTATACATATCTGGGAGTTGCGTTTGATATCTGCACCGAGGGGATCTTCTGCAGCGACAGGAGGAAATACGGAGAGGCGCTTCGAAGCGTTTACCGGAAGCTGAAAGGAGCCCGAAAGAATCAGGAAGAAAGAGAGACCTTTCGTGAACCCCTGATAGAAAAGGCAGTCCGCTATATGGAACTGAATTTTCAAAAGCCTCTGGGTCTGGGAGAAATCTCCGGATATCTCGGGATCAGCCCCAGTTATTTTTCCCATCTGTTTAAAAAAGAGACAGGAAAGACTTATGTAGAGTATCTCAATGAGCTGCGTCTTCACAAGGTGCTGGAGGAACTGAAAAACAGCAATATGAAGCTTTCTGTGATAGCGGAGAGAAACGGATTTAATAATCTGGAGTATTTCAGCCGCTTTTTCAAGAAGCACATGGGCGTTTCCCCGGCAAAATGGAGGCAGCAGAACAGAGAATGAAAAAGAAGATTGACTGGAAGATAAAATTTATTGTGTCGATGCTGTGCGGAGTGGTACTGGTCATCGGGCTGCTGTTCGGCACTACCTACAGTTATTTCCTGGGAAAGCTAAAAGATAACGATGAGAAGATCGCCTATATGACTTTTCAGGAATCGGAGCGGAAACTGAAGGAAATGATGGAAAAAGCGGACAGCTATATCAATCAGTTTGCGAATAATGTCCTGTCCTGGGAATTTACAGAGAGCTGGCGGCAGAACAGAAAAGAACAGGCGGTGACAAACCGGAAGATTATCCAGAAGTTTGACGAGATATTGACCTCAGACACCGATATTTACGCAGTGGCGATCGTCAATGGAAGCGGCAGAACAGTCGTCTCCACCGCAGAGAGGAAAAGCAGAAGCGGGACAACCAGCATTGATGATGCGTTTTACAGAATTCTGATAAAGAGCAGAGAGAACTATCCGAATATACTCTGGCTTTCCCCGGAGGAGATCTCGATGGAGGAGGACAGCACGCTGTATGCGGCAGTGAACCGTCCTGTGCTTGTGGGAATAAAACCTCTGAATGAGGAGGAGGAGCAGAGCAGGGACAGTTATCTGATTGTGACGCTGGACGAGCGCTATGTGCAGACCTGCTATGACCAGGCTATTTATAATGACAGCCAGGCAGTCCTGACAGATCAGAGAGGGAATATCATATCCGCCACAGAGCCGGAACTGATCGGGGAGAAATATAAGGCGGACAGCCGGGACCAGAACGTGAGTTATGATCTCTCCTACAACGGCTGGACGCTGGTAAATATGATTCCCAAAGAGTCCTATCTGCAGGAAGCCAGGGAAATACGAAATTTCGGTCTGATAGTGGGAGTTATGGCAGTCTGCGCGGTGCTGATTATCGGCAGTGTCTGGAGCAGAAGATATACCAGACCCATTCAGAACCTGATGGACCGGATGGAAAGCGTGGGAAAGGAACAGCTGGACCTCCCTCTTCCGGAGAAAAAGGGGTGGCCGGAGCTGGACCGGCTGAATGTCCAGTTCTATCAGACGGTCCAGAAACTGAAGGGATATATTGCAAAGCTGCGGGACACTGAGCAGGAAAAGGCAAAAGAAGAGCTGCTGGCGCTTCAGTATCAGATGAATCCGCATTTCCTTTATAATTCCCTGAATACGATCCGCTGGATGGCGATGATGACAAATAATGTACGTGTGGCGGATTCTCTGGTGACGCTCAGCAAGATTATTATGCCGATACTGCGGGATCCCAGCTTTACCTGGAAGCTGGCGGATGAACTGGAATTTCTGAAAAATTATATCGGAATGATGATGATGCGGTACGGCGATGCTTTTTCCTATGAGATGGAATGCTCAAAGACGCTGTATCTGGAGGAATTTCCAAGATTTATCCTGCAGCCTGTGATCGAGAACTGCTTTGTCCACGGAAAGGGCGGAGGGGAAGAAGTATGTAGGATACGGGGCAGTATCCGAAAAAAGGAAGGACGCTTTTTTATTGAGATCCGCAACAGCGGGGCATGCATGGAGCCGGAGAAAATAAGGGAGCTTAATGAGAGTCTGGAAAAAGGGAAATGGACCACCAACAGCGTGGGGCTGTCCAATATCAGAAAGCGCCTGCGGCTCTTGTACGGAGACAGCGGTCTCATACGCGTAGCGGCAGGAGAAGAGAGCGGAATTGTGGTATACATAGAATTTATGCCGCAGAGGAGAGCCTGAAACAGTAGAGAATATAGCCGTGTGGCCTGGGCGGTACGGGACAGAAAAAAAATCCCGTACCGCCATTTTTTGTCCTATATGCCGTGTGCCGACAGGCAAAAAAATCCTGCGTGATGTTCAGAAGGTTTTGACTTATTTTGCTGGCGATATGCTGCTGAAAAAGCGAAATAAGTCAAAAAAATTAGAAGAGATATACAGTGAAGAAAAAAAGTATAACCGAAAAGAAAGAAAAATCATACAAAAGAATTTTGAAAAAGAGTAAAATAAACATACAAAATATGAGATGCACGCCCGGGAATGTGTATTGGGAAAAGGAGGAAGTTATGCAAACGAAAAGGATACTTGCTATGATCTGCGCTATGGCGCTTACTGCCGGTATATTTGCAGGATGCGGTTCATCGGATAACGGCGGCGGCTCCAAAGGAGAAAGCTCCAAGTCCGGGGCGGAGGCTACCGGAGATACCTCAGAACATGTAGAGATTACTCTGGGAGGAATCAATCTGAGCAATTCAGACTCCACAGAGGGATGGCCTACAGAGGTTGTGGAAAAGCTGGAAGATAAGTTTAACGTTACTTTGACCATCAAACAGTATGACAATGAGAGTCTGAACCTGGATCTTTCCGGCGGGACTACCTGTGATATCGTACAGATCAATGACGATCACATCGAGGGCGTTCTGAAAGGAAAGCATGCGGTGAATCTGGAAGACTATAAGGATACGCTTGCAAAAAATATTTTCTCTGATGATATGAGTTTCCGAAACGAGGTTATGAAAACCTTTAAGAGCAACGGAGAAAATGTTCAGTATTTTGTAACTCCGCGTGTTACCTTCGGAGATACACAGGCGAACTATGGAACGGTTCTGAATAACGGATATGTGGTTCGCTGGGATCTGTACAAGGAGATCGGATGTCCGGAGATCAACAATGATGAGGACTACATCGCCGCTCTGAAGGCAATGAAGGAGATTTATCCGGAGACAGAGGACGGACTTCCGGTATATGGTATGGGTGTATACAACGATTCTCAGCTTCACTCGTATTTCTATAAGGGATGTCTGGCTGAAGGATATACAAACCTGGAAGGCGGAATTTATGTACAGAATGTGCAGACAAACGAATTGCTTCCGGATATCTATGACGTAGACAACCCGGATGTAGTGACTCCTTTCTGGTCCGGCGTGAAGTTCTACAATCAGCTTTACCGGGAAGGTCTGCTGGATCCCGACTGCTTTATCACCAAGGGAGAGGATCTTCAGGAGAAATACACCAAGGGACAGTACCTGGGCGGAAGTGTAAACTGGTATTATGGAACATATAACGACAATCAGAGAGCTGCGGATTCCGAGACTCTGAAAGAGTATGTAACCCTTCCTTCTTACCTGGGATGGGGCAATGAACGGAACCTGGCAGGATGGTTTGGAAAATATTTCTTTGTTTCTTCTCATTCGCCGAACATCGAACGCGCGGTTATGATTCTGGATTATCTGCAAAGCGAAGAGTTTTCCAGAGACATTGACTCCGGCGTAGAAGGAAGATGGGAAGTAGGCGAGGATGGAACTCCGGCTCTGACAGAGGATACCATTTCCATGAAGACAGACGGAAGCCGTCTGGATGAGTGGAAGAAATCCGGAATCGGAGAGGGCAACCTGTCTGCAGTATGCGGTGAAGATTATTACAACATCGCTGATGACGGCGGAATGATTGATCTGTGGTATGAAGACGATGTACTTGCAAAAAGCATGACCTATGCGGAGAAGGATATGTGCGAGACTCTGGGCCTGACGATCCCGAGCGATACGCTGAAAAAGAAAGTGGAAGCCGGAACGAGCATCGATCTGGGCAACTGCCTGAACGCGATCCAGATGGGACTGGAGACCACACCGAGAGATATTGTCCGCATTGACAGCAACTGCGAGGAGATCACATTGAACGCGATTCCGAACCTGGTACAGGCTGAGACTGACGAGGAGTTTGAGGAAGCCAAAGCAGCGCTTATGGAAGAACTCAAAGGCGCCGGAGCGGAGCAGTCCGTGGAGTGGTGGACCAATGCATGGAATGAAGCGAAGGAAGCTGTCGAAGGTCTGATATAAAAAAACAGATAACAATAGGTATCGAACGCTGCTGCAAATTGTAATACACAAGATCTGCAGCAGCGTTTTCTGATGGGAGAAGAAAGGAGATATGATAATGGCAAAAGCACTTGCTGTGAAGCATAAGCCGAAAAAGAATTACCGGTTGCTGCTCATGGTATTTCCTTTTATGCTGATCGTGCTGCTGTTCAATTACGTGCCGATCTTTGGATGGATTTACTCTGTTTACGATTATATTCCGGGTGTGCCTCTGTTTGAGTGTGATTTCCTGGGACTGGATTACTTTAAGCTGATTTTTACGGATGCAAATGTACTGAGAACTCTGAAAAATACCGCTATTTTCGCGGTGATTAATATTGTTCTCACCCCGCTTCCCATGTTATTTGCGATCATGCTCAATGAGATCAAGAACGGGGCGGCAAGGAAATTTATCCAGACCTTCACCACGCTTCCCAATTTTATCAGCTGGGTAATCATTTTCTCTCTGGCGTTTGGACTGTTTTCCACAGACGGTATGCTGACCCAGGCGATGGTAAATCTGGGGATTACAGACGAGGCAAAGTCTGTCCTGAGCAGCAAGGAGTCTGTATACTGGTTCCAGACATTTCTGGCGCAATGGAAGACACTGGGATGGAACGCCATCATTTATCTGGCGGCGATTGCCGGCATCGATCAGGAACAGTACGAAGCTGCCAAAGTGGACGGAGCGGGATATTTCCGCTGCGCGATCCATGTGACGCTTCCGGCAATGCTGGAGACGTATGTAGTGCTGTTCATCCTGAATGTAGGTAATTTCCTGAACACGGGATACGAGCAGTACATGCTGTTTAAGAACTCTGTGACTGCCCCCAATATCGAGGTGCTGGATCTGTATGTGTACCGTATCGGTCTGGAAAACATGGATTATTCTTATGGCGTGGCAATCAGTATCATCAAGTCGGTGGTAAGTATTGCTCTGGTAGTTTTTGCGAACCTGGTGGCAAAGAAGATCCGGGGCAACACGGTAATCTAGTGAGGAGGGATCTTGTATTATGAAAAAAGAAAAAATAAAGACATCCCCGTCCAGAAAAATATTTCAGGTGTTTAACTATCTGCTGATGCTGGGGATTACCCTGATCTGTATTTATCCGTTCTGGTATATTGTGATCTATACTTTCAGCGAGGGCAGCCTGGTGGATGTAAATCCCCCCGTGCTGCTTCCGAGAGGATTTTCACTGGCAAACTATAAGGACATCTTTGAACTGAACGGATTTTTCCACTCACTGTTTATCTCAGTGATGAGAACCGTCATAGGTACTGTGCTTTCAGTACTGTGCTGCTCTTTTCTGGGTTATTTATTTACAAAGGAAGAGATGCCGTGCAGGAAGATTTTATACCGTTTTCTTATCATGACCATGTACATCAATGGAGGTATGATCTCTACATATATCGTGATCAAATCCTACGGTCTGCTGAATAATTTCTGGGTATACATTCTTCCCATGCTGATCTCCGCTTACAATATCGTACTGATCAAAACGTATGTGGAGCAGCTTCCGCAGTCTCTGGAGGAGTCGGCAAGGCTGGACGGAGCCGGATACCTTACGGTTTTCGTAAAGATCATTCTGCCTCTGTCCAAGCCTATCATCGCTACCATCGCGGTGTTTGTGGCAGTCGGACACTGGAATTCCTGGTTCGATAACCATATCTATACCAGGGGCGACGAGAACCTGATGACGCTTCAGTATCTGCTGTACAACTATCTGAACGAGGCGCAAAGACTGGCAGATCAGATCAAAAACGCATCTGCAAATATGGCGGGTATCAGCGATATGATGTCATCCATTTCCCCCAAGGGTGTGCGCATGACGATCACAGTGCTGGCTTCTCTGCCCATCTTCCTGGTTTATCCGTTTATGCAGAAATATTTTGTAAAAGGAATTATGGTAGGCGCTGTAAAAGGATGATATAATGATCTTAAATTTTAAAGCAGTCGAAAGGAGAACAACATGATTGAATTTCTGAAAGAAGCGGCGCATGTGAAGCCCTCCCAAAAACAGTTGGACTGGTTTGATCTGGAGATGTATGCATTTATCCATTTTGGACCCAATACATTTACAGACCGCGAGTGGGGAATGGGAATAGAAGACGAAAGCATCTTTAATCCTCAAAAGCTGGACTGTGACCAGTGGGTAAGCGCTATTAAAGCGGCGGGCATGAAAGGTATGGTGCTTACGGCAAAGCACCATGATGGATTCTGCCTGTGGCCATCTAGGTACACGGAGCATTCTGTAAAAAACAGTCCTTTTAAGAGAGACGTAGTAAAGGAAGCTGCCGAGGCGTGCAGAAGAGGCGGCATCAAGTTTGGATTTTACCTGTCTCCCTGGGACAGAAATTCCAAATATTACGGGACCCCGGAGTATAACGATTATTTCTGCAATCAGTTGACAGAGCTTCTGACGGAATACGGGGATATTTTCTATGTGTGGTTTGACAACGCATGCGGCGAAGGACCAAACGGGAAAAAGCAGGAGTACGATTTCCAGCGGTATTTCGATCTGATTCATAAATATCAGCCCAATGCGGTGATCTTCAATGACTATGGTCCGGATATCCGCTGGTGCGGGAATGAGGCCGGAGTGGCGCGCCACTCAGAATGGGCGGTGGTTCCCTCTGAGCTGTGCCATTACGCTGAGGTGCAGACGGGTCCGGGTCCCATGGCGGCGGAGGGAAGCCTGGACTATATGTACAACACGGATCAGGAACTGGGAACCATGCCGAATATTCTCTATTCCAAAGGTCTCGTCTTTACTCCTTCCGAGATCAACATGTCGATCCGACCCGGCTGGTTCTGGCATCAGCAGGAGGAGCCCCACTCACTGGAACGCCTGTTCCATACCTATCTCACCAGTGTGGGAGCCAATGCCTGCATGCACCTGAATCTGCCTCCCAATAAGGACGGTCTGATCGATGAGCGGGATGTGGAAAGGCTTACGCAGCTTGGCGACCTGATCCGGAGAGAATTCGGAAACCACCGCGCTGCTTTGGTTGAAAAGCAGGACGGACAGCCGGCTACCCAGCCTGTTTATACGATTACGCTGGAGGAGCCCATGCCGCTGGATAAGCTGAAATATGTGGTTCTGAGAGAAGATATCGCCCAGGGACAGAGAGTGGAGGGCTTCCGCGTGCTGGCAGAGTTCACCAGCGGCGGTCAGTACCCGCTGTTTCAGGGAACATGTATCGGAAATCGCAAAATCTGCCAGCTTCAGGATCCGTTCGCTCTGCAGAATCCTCTGATTAACGACGCGGACGAAACGATCTCCAGGCTGAAGGTTCAGGTAACGGCGGCCAGAGATGAAGTAGTGATGAAGGAGATCCTGGTATACTGATCTTAAAAAGAAGATGCAAGGATTGATCCGCCGTGATAACGGCGCATAAAAAAGAAAACTCCCGCAAGGAGAACTGCCGGTGAAACAGCGGTTTTCCTCCGGGAGTTTTTGCACGGGCAGCAGCAGAAAGATCGTCTGATGCAGGTGAAAATAAGTCAGTATCAGGAAAAAATATTTCAGTTCCCCTTGACTGTGCTGCAGCGTTATAGTTTACTATATTAAAGAATATTTTTATAACAGCGAAAAAAGCTGTATCCAAAGATAAGGAGAAGGTGTTATGCGATCTTTTAACGAAGGTACTCCCGAAAGACGGATTCTGACGGTTCCGAATCTGCTGTCTTTTTTCCGGCTTCTGCTGATTCCCGTTTTTATCTGGGCTTATGTGGGAAAGCAGTGGTCATGGCAGACGGGATGTGTGCTGGCTCTCTCGGGATTGACGGACATTGCGGATGGAATCATTGCCAGAAGGTTCCATATGATAAGTAATCTGGGGAAAGTTCTTGATCCCGTCGCCGACAAAATGACCCAGGCTGCGGTGCTGCTTTGCCTGGTGACGAGATATTCATGGATGCTGCTGCCCCTGGCGCTGATGGTTTGCAAAGAGCTCTGCATGATTGTAACCGGCAGTATGATCATCCGCAAAACCGGGCATGTATTCGGAGCTGTCTGGCACGGCAAGCTGGCAACCGTATTGCTCTATGCCACGATGCTTCTGCATCTGTTCTGGGGTGATATCCCTGCCGGCATTTCTGTCGCATGCGCGCTGATCTGCTCATTTTTCATTATTCTGTCTTTCGTTCTGTATATGGTGCAAAATGCATCACTGCTGAAAAAAACTTCCGGCGGCAGTCAGCCGGACTGATAAAATTCTGCCGCGGCGGAAGATTGCGGTACATACGGCGCTACTTACCAAGACCGGACACATAAATGTACGCGTCCTCCAGGGTGGGCTCTGCGGGAATACAGTCTATGTCCGGCGCATCCCTGCTGATTAAGCGAATCTGGATGCCGTTTTCCGATAGCTGCTTTGAGGAAATATGATACCTTCTTTCAGCCTCCCGCGCCTGCGCTTCATCGTGAAGCAGGCAGATCCAGACGTGCCCTCTGGCGGTCCTGACCAGCTCTTTCATACTTCCGGCATATAAGAACTTTCCCTTCTTCATAACGGCAAGCTGGCTGCAGACCGCCGTCAGGTCCTCTACCACATGGATAGAGAAGAGGATGGTCCTGCACTCTGAAAAATCGACCAGCAAATTTCGGATGCGGATTCGCTCTTCCGGATCAAGCCCTGTGGTCGGCTCATCCACGATCAGAAATTTTGGCTCGTTTAGAAGCGCCTGTATAAGCCCGACTCTCCGCTTCATTCCGCCGGAGAGCTGCCGCATTTTCTTCTTTCTGTGATCAGTCAGGCTGGTTTTCTCCAGATAGTACCGGATGCGCTTTTGGCAATCCGCTTTGGGAACTCCGGCAAGATCTCCCATATATTCCAGGCATTCCTGAACCGTCAGACCGGGATACAGGTCGATTTCCTGCGGCAGATAGCCGATCTGGCGCTGAATCTTAGGATAATTTTCTTCACAGTAAAGCATTCCGTCCATGCTTACCGTGCCTCCTGTGGGAGAGAGGACAGTAGTCAGAACCCTCATTAAGGTGGTTTTCCCGGCGCCGTTTTCTCCCAGAAGACCGAAAATTCCGTTCGGTATTTCCAGACTGGCGTGGTCGATCGCCGTTACTTTATTCTTGAACGTTACTGTCAGGTCGTGAATTTTTATACTCATATGTTTCAACCTCTTTTCTGAATTGTTTTCGGCATTAAAAGCATCGGTGTACAAGGGGTACAAACGAGATAAAATAGAAATGAGGGGCGATAGAGCGGAAATGTCAGATTTTCCACTCTATCTG
>CALWSC010000055.1 GCA_944384105.1 uncultured Lachnospiraceae bacterium
GGATGGGTATATACAAGGCCATGTAAAGCGAAATATCAAGACGTTTTACTTCGTGTACCCAAAACCAGCTATTTTCGTATCAGATACAGAGAAATGTCCATCTCCATGGCTCATTCATCTGAGATAGTAACTTGAAAAATCCTTAATTTTAAAGGAAAAATCACTTGACAATATAGGGAGGAGGCTTATGGAGATTTCGCTGAACATAAAGGAAAATGAATCGTATGTACGCGCCCAATGTGAGGGTTGTGCGGATATTCACATTCGGCCGATGAAGCTGGGCAGAGACAGGCAGCTTACCTGCTTTGTTGTCTATATCGAGACTGCAGTCAGCAATATGATGCTCAGGGATTCTCTCGTCGGGCAGATGATCAACCGTCTCTGGGACATGCCCCAGAGAGAGATCTTAAAGTGCATACGGGAGAACAGTCTTGGAGTCTCGGATGTAAAAGAGCTTGCGACGATGGAGGAGGCAATGGCGGCAATGCTAGCCGGAAACGCGGTAATGTTTCTGGATCGGTACGACCGTGCCGTGAAGATCGCATCCAAGGGATATCCGTCGCGCGGCGTGCCGAAGGCAGAGTCTGAGAAGGCTCTGCGCGGTTCAAACGAGGGATTCTCGGAGTCCGAGAAGGTAAATGCGGCGCTTATAAGAAAAAGGATACGAAGCACTGACCTGAAAGTGGAGGAACTGACAGTGGGCAAGCGCTCCCAGACAATGCTGGCGCTTGTGTATATGGACGGGCTCGCGTATGAGAGCCTGCTGAACGACATCCGGGAAAAGCTTCAGAACTTCGAAATCGACGGCGTATTTGACACGGGAATGATTGAGCAGCTTACGGAGGAGAGATGGCTCTCGCCGTTTCCTCAGTTTGAGACTACAGAGCGCCCTGACCGGGCGGCGATGGAGATTTTAAACGGCAGGATCGTGCTGCTGTGTGACAATGCGCCGAACGCGCTGATCCTCCCCACGACGTTTTCGAGCTTTATTCAGGCAGGGGAGGATCGCTACAACCGGTTTGAGATTGTGACGTTCCAGCGGCTGATACGGTACGCTGCAGTGCTTCTGGCGATGATGTTTTCCGGCGCCTATCTGGCTGTCATCAATTTCCACACGCAGATTCTTCCGACGCATCTGCTTTTGTCGTTTGCCGAAGCGCGCCAGGGCGTACCGTTTCCGAGTATTCTCGAGGTGATTTTCATGGAGCTGGCGTTTGAGCTGATCCGGGAGGCGGGCGTGCGGATGCCGGGGCCTCTGGGCGGGACGATCGGTATAGTCGGAGGACTTATCATTGGGGACGCGGCAGTCGGAGCTAATCTGGTAAGTCCGATGGCAGTTGTCGTGGTAGCCTTAAGCGCGTTAAGCTCGTTCGCAATTCCGGATGAGGAATTTTCCGCCCCGTTCCGGCTGCTGAAATATGGATTTATCCTGCTGGGCGGCTGGTTTGGTATCTTTGGAATTGTCTGCGGCTGTTACCTTGTATTGGGACATCTCGCAGGGCTTACAAGCTTTCGGATTCCGTATCTGATGCCGTTCATCGGAAGCGGCCTTCAGGGATACACGAAGGACAGGGACGGTATCTTCCGAGGACCGCTGATGCGCATGCGGCGCCGTCCGGTATTTGCCCGCCGCGGGGAGAGAGTACGCCTGCGCATGGGAAATGAGAAGCACGCCGGGAAAGGAGAGTAGCTATGTTTTCTGATAATGACCGGATTTCCGGAATACAGTTAAGACGCCAGATCGCAGTGGGACTTACGGGCGCATTCCTTCTGATTCTCACGAAGGAGAGTGCGCTGTTTGGAAGAAGCGGTTTTCTGGGACTGCTTTGCGGCTTTGGCGGTTTGCTGTTATATCTGCTTGTGCTGGTTCATGCATCAGCGTCCTACCGAGCCCCGGAGCTGCTGCTTGGAAGGACGGGCGGAGCGATTCTTCGGCTGTTTTATCTCTCCTATCTGGTGCTCACGGGTTCTTTTCTGCTTGCTGAGGCTACAGCGATGGTAAGAACGTATTTAATGCCGGGTTCGCAGGGACTGACTGCCGCGGTTCTTTTGCTGGCGGTGAGCCTGCTGGGAACGGGAAGTGACGTGCAGCGCCGCGGGCGCATGGGGGAAGCGTCGTATCCGCTTTTGATGCTTGGTTTTCTGGTGATGCTTGCAGTAGCTGCGGGCGCGGTCAATTCGGATCTGCTTGACGCAGCCCCGGCTCTTGACGGAGGCGATACTCTGCAGGGCGCATATGCGTACTATGGGGCGTGTATGATTCTGTCTGTGGTGCCGTTTCTCCTGAACCGCGTGCAGGAGGAACATATATTTTCTCACATGGCGCGGGCAATGGCAGCGGTCACGCTTATCACTGGCAGCGCGCTTTTGATTCTTCTGGGAATCTTTGGGTATGAAGGGCTGGTGCAGCAGAAGACGCCGATCTTAAAGCTTATGTCGCGCGTGATGCTGCCGGGAGGTTTTCTTGACAGGTTTGACATTATCTGGATAGCCTTTTTATTATTCTCCCTTCTCTTTGGGCTGGGCACTGTGCTCTTTTACGGGCGGACGATCGGGGAGTTTGGTACATTCACAAAGGGCGGATATGTGCTTGCGCTGCTGATGCTGATCGGAGCGCTCGTGCCATGGGGCAGGGCGGATATCAGAAGCTTTTACGGCACGGCGCTGCAGTGGTTTTACACTCCGGCGCTGACAGTGGTTCCGATTTTCATGTGGCTTTACGGGAAATGGAGGAAGATGGGATGAAGAAACTGATTTCCGCTGCAGTGGTTCTGTTTGCTCTTACAGAATTTCTGTGCGGCTGTGCGGCAATCGAACCGGAGAAGCGTGCGTATCCGCTCGCGTTTTCTGTGGATTATCGTGACGATGCGTATGAAGTTATCTATGCGGCAGCGAACCTGGCCGGAAGTACCGGGCAGGAGAAGCAGGAAGGGGGCCAGCAGAGCGAGGGAAGGCAGCCGCTCGTATTTTCAGGTACAGACTTTGGGCAGATTCAGGAGAGATATGACGAAAGCCAGGAATATTATCTCGATCTGGGACATGTGCAGGCAATTTTATTTTCACGAAGGCTTCTGCACCGCCCTAAAGAGTATGAGGAGACACTGCTGTATCTGCAGAATCAGGAGATCCTTGGGCAGAACGCCAGAGTTTTTGTCTGCGACGAGCCGGCAGAGGTGATTGCAGCAGCAGAGAGTACAGGGATATCCTTCGGGGAGTTTATAAGCGGCATGTACGAGAACCGCCCGGACCAGGATAAGCCGCGGGCGCTGGAGCTTGGCGAGCTGTACCAGGAATTTTATAACTATCATACAATCCCTTCTTTTCCGGAGCTTTCGGCTGACGATGGGTCAATCGTTCTGCACAGCGGCGTTTAAACCGCTCGGAATGCGGCAATCCTGTAGGTAAAATGAACAGAAGGATGGATTGCCATGGAAAATAGAAACATCAAGCGTATATTAATGGCTGCAGTATTCCTGCTGGCTGCGGCTCAGGCAGCGGCGGCAGGCGCCCGGGAGCGAAGCTGGGTTCATGCGGCAGAACAGTCGGTAGTGCGGTTTCATATCCGCGCCAACAGTGATTCACAGGAGGATCAGAAGTTAAAGATGCAGGTAAAGGACGCGGTCGCGCAGAAACTTGCCGTGATTCTCGAGGATGCCGGGACAAAAGAAGAGACAGAACAGGTTCTCGAAGCATCTCTGGATGAGATTGAGCTGTGCGCCAGAAATGCTGTGCGGGAAAACGGAGGCAGAGAAGATGTGGAGGTGTTCTGGGGCGAAGAGTCCTATCCTGAGAAACATTGGGGGGATGTCTCCCTGCCTGCAGGCAGTTATGAATCCCTGATCGTCAGTATCGGGGAGGGAAAGGGACATAACTGGTGGTGTGTGCTGTATCCGCTTCTGGGGTTTTCTGATATTTTAAGCGTAGAGCAGGGGAGCGGCGAGGAGAAGGTGCTTGAAGAATCGCTTCCCGGCGCCGTGCGTGAGGTCATGCTGCATCCGGACCGTGTAAAGATTAAGTTTCGGTGGTTTGGGTAAACGCCCGGACAGGTTTTGGCGGCGAAAGGGTTGAAATTTTACGGTGCGCAGGGTAGAATAAGGAGAAAGCTTTGAGGTAGGAGGCAATTATGAGTTTAGATAGAGAAGCGCCTATCGGAGTGTTTGACTCCGGAGTAGGCGGTCTTACGGTCGCGCGGGAGATCATGCGCAATCTACCGCAGGAGCGCATCGTATATTTCGGCGATACCGCCAGAGTGCCGTACGGAAGCAAATCAAAAGAGACGATCCTGCGCTATTCCCGCCAGATCATCCGTTTTCTAAAGACCCAGGATGTCAAGGCGATCGTGGTTGCGTGCAACACGGCGAGCGCGCTGGCACTGGAGACGGTGGAGCAGGAGCTTGATATTCCGATTATCGGTGTGATTAAGCCGGGAGCGAAGGTAGCGGTAGAGACGACAAAGAATAACAGGATCGGCGTGATCGGGACGCGGGCGACAATCAGCAGCGGACTGTACCCGTCTCTGATTGCACAGAGAAATCCTGATATCTCTGTGTTCGGCTGCGCATGTCCGCTCTTTGTTCCGCTCGTGGAGGAGGGATGGACAAAGGATCCGCTCACCGAGGAGGTAGCGCGCCGGTATTTAAAGGAGCTGCAGGAAAAGGATGTGGATACGCTGATTCTGGGATGTACGCATTATCCTCTGCTGCGCTCGATGATCGGCAGGATAATGGGTGAGGGCGTGACGCTTGTGAATCCCGCGTATGAGACGGCGCTGGCGCTGGGCAGGATGCTGGATGCGAAGGGACTGCGCAATACGAGGGAAACCTGCGGGGAATTCCCGTACCGTTTCTATGTAAGCGATGCGGCAGACCGTTTCAAGGAGTTCGCAAATTCGATTCTCCCGTACGACGTGGAGATGACACAGCAGATTCGGATAGAGGAGTATTGAGAAACATTATGAAAAAAGACGTGCTGATCAGCATCAGCGGCATTCAGTTTTCGGAAGGGGCAAATGAACTGGCGCCCGCCAAGACAGTGGTCGCAGGTGAGTATTATGAGAGAAACGGAGCCCATTTCCTGATGTACGACGAGGTCGTGGAGGAATGGGGACAGACGATACATAACTTTGTTAAGATCCGCGGCGGCAGTGTGGAGATCCGGCGGCGCGGTCTGCTGAATACCCACATGGTATTTGAACAGGATAAGAAGAGCATGACGAGCTACAGGCTGCCGTTCGGAGAGATGAAGTTCGGGATATCCACCACAGGGGTGAAGGTGGAAGAGCAGCCCAGCCGGCTCACCGCGCTGGTGAATTATGCGCTCGATATCGACGGCAAGTTCTTCGCAGACTGTGAGGTTCATATCGACGTGCGAAGCAAGGAGGAGGCAGCAGAGCTGCTCGCGGAATAATTATAAAAGCCTGCCGGCTGCCCGGCAGGCTTTTATATGTACTTATTTCTTGGAACCGCTCGCTTTCATTTTGAGACGGCGCAGGAATCCAACCTTCTTCTTCGGTGCTTCCAGAGGTCCGCGCATACCCTTGACTCCGATAATGTAGATACCGCTCACAGTGGCCTTTACTTCCTTCTTCAGCGGAATCAGATCGAAGATCTTCTCGTCTGCAACGAGAGTCATAATTCTGGGGCCGATCTTTGCCTTTACGATCGGCAGCTTGGAGCGCCTGAGCAGCTTGGGGGTCTGGTCTATGACCATCTGAGGAAGACCGGATGACTTGACCGGCAGTTTCTTTTTATCAATGATCAGCATGGAAACTGTCTGCTTTGCCGCTTCCATCTGCTCGCGCTGCGCGTCCTGCTTTTTCTGCATCTTCCTTCCTACGAAATACAGACCCACGAGGGCACCGACCATCACAATCAGGATGATCACAATAGGTAACCAGATACGCATAAATCTCTGTTCCTCCTTGCGTTATTCGGAGAACACTTTATCTAATCGAAAGTCTCCGTATATTTTTTTATTCTAACATTCTTTTGCGGAAAAGGCAATAAAGAGAGCCAATAGTTTTTTATAATAAAAGCAGGTGTGAATTGTGCTGTGGGCAGTTTTGTGCTATACTGTTAAGTAATTGTTACATTATCATTACAGAACTGAAAAGGATTGGAGGGTAAAATGGCAGACAAGAACCGGGAGCGGCACAGGATTGATCCGCAGACACTCGATCCCGAGACAAGGCGCAGAATAGAACGGCGCAGGGCACAGAGGCGGCGGGAGAGGCGCAGAAGGGCGCTGATTCTCCGCACGGTGTGCGTGCTGATGATGGTTCTCCTGATCGTGGGAATTGTAGTCGGGATTTCGACTGCAGTGAGAAGCAGCAAGGAAAAGCAGGCGGAAAAGGAGCAGAAAGCAAAGCAGGAGCAGCAGCAGGCGGAGGAACAGAAGAATACAAGAGAGCAGAAGATCGCAGAGGCCAGAGCGCTTGCGGAGCAGTACGACTACGAGGCAGCCATTGAGAATATTAAAAGTATTGACAATGCAATGCAGGATGCAGATCTGGTGACCATGCTGGCGGACTTCGAGGAGGCGAGATCTAACTTAAAGGCAATACCGGCAAGCAAGATTACGCATCTTATGGTGCGGACATTGATTGCAGATCCCGGGCTCGTGTTCACAGAGCAGGGAGATCCGGCGGCGGCGCAGAACAGCCTGACAGTGGATGAATTTCAGAAGATGCTTCAGCAGCTCTATGATAACGGATATGTGCTTGTGAGCATCCATGACATGGTAAGCGTCAATGATGACGGGGAGTTCGGCAGTTCGAGTGTATACCTGCCTGAAGGCAAGAAGCCGTTTATCCTGTCGCAGGAGGATGTCTGCTATAACACGTCTCTTGCAGGAAAGGGTTATGCAACGAAAATGATTCTGGAGAACGGCAAACCCGTCAGCCAGTATCAGCAGGCGGACGGGACGGTGGTGACCGGAGCGTATGATGTGGTTCCGATAGTGGACGCCTTTCTTGAGGAGCATCCTGATTTCTCATACCGCGGTGCGAGAGGATTGCTGGGATTTTCCGGCGAGAACGGCATTCTCGGTTATCAGACTTCTCCGGCGGATACAGCTTCATCCGGGAATTTATCTGATGAGAAGCAGGATACAGAAGAAAATACTTCCTCGGACAGCGGAAAGCCGGCTGCGTTAAATACGCAGGAGATTGAGAATGTGAAGCCGGTGCTGGAAGCCCTGAAAGCTGAGGGCTGGGAATTTGCCAGCAGCAGTTACAGCCATGTAAGCTATGGGGAGAGTTTTGAGCAGACGAAGACAGACGCCGATAACTGGGAAGCGTATGTGGGCAGTGTGATCGGAGAGACGGATGTGCTGTTCTTCCCCTACGGCACGGATATTGCTGACTATACGGGCTATGATGAAGAGAATGAGACTTATGTATATCTGAAGGAAAAAGGATTTAAGTTCTTCTGCAACATAGATTCCAGCCAATATTGGGTGCAGATTGCAACGGACTATGTGCGCCAGGGAAGAAGGAGTATCGACGGACTGCGTCTTTATCAGGATGCCCGGGAGGGAACGGACAGGCTATCAGATTTGTTTGATGCCTCGCTCATTTACGATGCATCCAGACCGGATCTGAGTTAAAGGACTGCTTACGAAAATGTGAAATCTGCGGAGAGGGACTTTTCTTTCCGTATAAATTGTGATATGATGCCAGAAGCGAAAGGCTTTGGAAGAAAGGAATTAATTTTATGAAGAGAAAATTTGCAATACTGGCGCTGGCGCTGTGCCTTGGAGCCTCCATGACGTCATGCGGCTCGGACAAAGGAAAGGAAGATACAAAGACAGAGAGTACCGACACGGCATCAGCCGATGATTATAATCTGGATGAGGCGGTGACGCTGGGTGAATATAAGGGAATCGCTGTGGACAAGGTGATTACTCCCGTGACAGACGAGGACGTGCAGAATGAGATCGACTATGCACTGTCAAATCCTGTGGAGGTGACGGATGAGAATGCCGTGGCACAGGAGGGCGACACGGTCAACATCGATTACGAGGGCACAAAGGATGGTGTGGCATTCGATGGAGGAACTGCGCAGGGAACTGATCTTGAGCTGGGTTCCGGTCAATTTATCGACGGTTTTGAGGATGGACTTATCGGCGCAAAGAAGGGCGAGAGCAGAGATCTGAACCTGACATTTCCGGAGGACTATCCGGAGGAGAGCCTGCAGGGCGCAGACGTTGTCTTTCATGTGACGGTAAATGCGATTAAGCGTCCGTCCGGCGAGCTGACAGACGCCTGGGTACAGGCCAATACGGATTATCAGACGATTGACGAGTACCGCGCAGGTATCCGTACAAATCTGGAGGAGCAGAATCAGGCGCAGGCAGACCAGCAGATGCGCAATGATGCATGGACTAAGGTTGTAGAGGGCAGCGAGATCAAGGAGTATCCGGAATCTCTGGTTAAGAAGGGCGAGGACGCGTATGAGGAACAGGTGGAGTCCTATGCGCAGATGTTCGGCATGGAGATGGAGGATTATCTTGAGCAGCTCGGCATGAGCCAGGAGCAGTATAATTCCCAGAAGGAAGAGTACGGCAAGAGTATGACAGCCGCAAGGCTTGTACTCCAGGCAATTGTAAAGGCAGAGGGATATACGACAGATGACGAGGATTACAAGAACCGACTTGCCGAGTATGTTGAGCAGCAGCAGACGACAGAGGAGGATTTCCTGAAACAGTACGGCGAGGATATTGTGGAAGAGCAGATTATGATGGACCGTGTATTCGATCTGATTGTAGATAATGCGGTTATCACCGAGAAGCAGGAAACTGACAGCACCGACGCGGCGGCTGCGGATACGGATGCGGCGGATGCGCAGACAGATGAATAAATAAAACAGAAGATATGACTTATGTGTTGCCCGGTTATGCCGGGCAACAGTTGTTTACACTCATCCGCTCCCGCAGCCGCGCAGAGACTTCGATTTTGATCGGCGGCTCGGCAGTCTGAGAAATGCGATGGACGAGACGCTCTACGGCGAGCTTGCCAAGATACTGTTTCGGAACCTCCATGGTTGTAAGCGGAGGTTCGAGAAAATCGCATACAGGCATGTCGTCGAAGCCGATGAGGGAGATGTCGTCCGGAATGGAGTAGCCGCACTCCCTGAAAGCGCGCATCGCTCCTGCCGCAATCAGGTCATTGTCCGCGAAATATGCCTGCGCTGTCTCAATATGTCCGTCCTGCAAAAGATGCAGCATATCCTGATATGCGCCTTCGATGGACGGTGTCAGGCGGTGGACATACGGGTGTTCCGTTGGAATCCGGCGGTGGCGCAGAGCTTTGTAATACCCGTCCGCGCGCTCGGCGAAATTGCCGATCGGATAGGAGGAACGCAGATAACCCACCCGCGTCAGTCCGCTGTCAATCAGATAATTTGTCGCCAGATACGCCCCCTGTACATTGTTGATAAGGACGGAATCGCAGTCCAGTTCCTCAAAATACGTATCCAGCACGACGAGCGGCATCTTCAGGCTGCGGAAATAGTGAAAATACTCCTTCTCAAGCTCCGTTCCGAGCAGCAGCAGCCCCTGAAACGTCTTATCTGCAAGCGCGCGGATTTGCGCATGGATATCCTGGTTGGCATAAAAATAAGAAATCTGCAGATCAAATCCGGCTTCCTTGCAGCCCTGGTCGATCCCCTCCGTGAGCTGGGCGAAAAAGTGCGTATCTGTCACGACAGCTCCGTCTTTTTTATAAATCACAAGCTGGATGGCGCCCTTCGGCGCATCCGGATCTCCTTTTTTTGACAGATCATATCCATATTCCCGCGCTGCGGCGAGAACTAGATTTCTGGTCTTTTCGCTGATTCCGGGTTTGCGGTTCAGCACCATGGAAACTGTGGCAGCAGACAGGTTCAGCTTCTGCGCCAGTTCTTTTGCTGAAATTGCCATTACAAAACCTCCTCTTTCTGAACCATGATTCATTTCTGAATTTATCCTACCTGATTTTCCCACTGGTGTCAATAGAAGTTTAGTTGTGATTAAGAAAAATTAAATGAGATTAAGTTGACAATTCAAAAATAATTAAGTATAATCTGGGTATAAACTTAAAAGAATTAAACGGAAATTTAATTAATGATTTATCAAAAGAAAGAGAGGATGACGATTATGGCTGAGATTACCTTGGGATTTGCCCCAACCAGAAGGAGTATTTTCAGCGCTCCAGATGCTTTGAAATTTGCGGGATTGACTAAAAAAAGATTAAATGAACTTCAGGTAAAGTTCGTAGATATTGATGATATTAACGAGGAGGGGCTTCTTTATAATGACGATGATCTTCAGAAGATTATTAAAAAATTTCAGGAAGCCGGTGTGGACGGTCTTTTCCTGCCGCACTGCAACTTCGGTACAGAGTATGTCTGCGCAAGACTGGCAAAGGCGCTGAATGTCCCGGTGCTGCTCTGGGGTCCGAGAGACGAGCGGCCGGATGAGAACGGCGTCCGTCTGAGGGACAGTCAGTGCGGTCTGTTTGCCACAGGAAAGGTACTTCGCAGATTCCGTGTGCCGTTTACATATCTGACGAACTGCCGCCTGACAGACCCTGCGTTTGCAAACGGTATCCGAAATTTCCTTGCTGTCTGCAACGTGGTGAAAGTTTTCCGCCGTACACGAATCCTCCAGATCGGACCGCGTCCCTTCGACTTCTGGTCTACGATGTGCAATGAGGGAGAGCTGCTGGAGAAATTTAATATTCAGTTATCCCCCGTGCCGATTCCGGAACTGACCTCCGAGATGAAGAAAGCCAAGGAGGAGAAAATTCCGGTCGATGAGGTCATGGACTACTGCCGCGCCAACATGTGTATTAAAATCAAAGACAGTGAGCTTGAAAACGTGGCGGCTCTCAAGGTGGCAATGAAACGGCTGGCACAAAAGTATGGCTGCAATGCCATAGCAATCCAATGCTGGAACGCGCTGCAGAGTGAGATCAGTATTATGCCGTGCGCGGCAAATTCTCTGCTGAACGAGGAGGGGATTCCGGTTGTCTGCGAGACAGATATTCACGGCGCGGTCACTGCGGTTCTTGCCGAGGCAGCGGGTATGGACGAGGCGAGGACATTCTTTGCAGACTGGACGGTGCGTCATCCGGACAATGAGAATGGAGAACTGCTGCAGCACTGCGGTCCGTGGCCGATTTCGGTCGCCAGGGAAAAGCCGGCAATCGGATATCCGCTCGCATTTGATCATCCGGGCGCTGTGGAGGCCGAGGCAAAGCACGGAGACATGACGCTTTGCCGCTTTGACGGAGACAACGGCGAATATTCACTGCTGCTGGGACACGCAAAAGGTGTGGATGGGCCGTACACCAAGGGCACCTATGTGTGGGTGGAGGTCGAGAACCTGAAGCGTCTGGAGAACAAGCTCGTCTGCGGACCGTATATTCACCACTGTGTGGGTATTCACAAAGATGTTGTGCCGGTTCTTTATGAGGCGTGCAAATATATCGGCATAAAGCCGGATCTGTACGATCCAATAGAAGAAGAGGTAAAAGAGGCAGTCTATAATCCTGTAAAATGACGGAGGTCAAAGATGGAGAATTTAAAAGCAAAGGCATTTGCACTGAGAAAAAATGTACTGGACATGATATACGGCGCCAAAACTGGTCATATCGGGGGCGATTTCAGTGTCATGGAGATACTGGTCAGCCTGTATATGAAGGAGATGAATATAAGCCCTGAAAATCAGGACGACCCGGACAGAGATTATTTCGTGATGAGTAAGGGGCACTCCGTGGAGGCGTACTATTCCGTGCTGGCGGAAAAAGGATTCTTCCCAATCGGGGAGGTGATTGAAAATTTCTCCCGCTTCGGGTCCAAATTTATCGGTCATCCGAACAACAAGCTTCCGGGCATTGAGATGAACTCCGGCTCGCTGGGACACGGACTTCCGGTGTGCGTCGGCATTGCGAAAGCATGTAAGATGGACGGGCGCCCCAGCCGTGTGTATACCGTGATGGGGGACGGCGAGCTTGCGGAGGGCTCCGTATGGGAGGGCGTGATGGCCGCGTCTCACTATAAGCTTGATAACCTGTGCGCAACTGTAGACAGAAATCGGCTGCAGATTTCGGGCAGTACGGAAGATGTTATGCATCATGAAAATTTAAAGGCACGGTTTGCGGCATTTGGCTGGAACGTGATTTCCGTGGACGGAAACGATATCGATGCGCTGTGCGCGGCATATGACGAGGCTAAGACGGTGAAAGGCTGTCCGACGGTCGTGATAGCAAATACGATAAAGGGATGTGGAGTATCCTTCATGGAAAATCAGGCAGGATGGCATCATAAGGTGCCGGATCAGGCGCAGTATGAACAGGCGGTAAGAGAACTTACAGAGAAAGAGGAGGCGGCACGAAATGAATAAGATTCCAAACAGGCAGGCAATCTGCGAAGTGCTCAGTGAGACGGCGAAAACAGATAAGGATATCGTAGTGCTCTGCAGCGATTCCAGAGGAAGCGCATCCCTGGCGCCGTTTGCAGAGGCGCATCCTGACCAATTCGTGGAGGTGGGAATCGCAGAACAGAACCTGGTGAGCATTTCCGCAGGAATGGCTAAGGCGGGCAAGCGTCCGTTTGCAGCATCCCCGGCGTGTTTTTTGAGTACCAGAAGCTATGAGCAGGCAAAGGTTGACGTCGCTTACTCAAATACGAATGTAAAGCTGATCGGCATCAGCGGGGGAATCAGCTACGGTGCGCTTGGCATGAGTCATCACTCTGCGCAGGATTTCGCGGCGATGTGTGCGATCCCGAATATGCGTGTCTATGTGCCGAGCGACCGCCATCAGACGAAAAAGCTGATGGAGGAGCTTGTGAAGGACGACAAGCCGGCATATATCCGCGTGGGAAGAAATCCGGTGGAGGATATTTATGACGGAGAGGATACTCCGTTTGAGATGAACCGGGCCACGGTGCTTTGCGAGGGAACAGATGCGGCAATCATTGCATGCGGAGAAATGGTGCGGCCTGCAAAGGAGGCTGCAGAGATACTCAGGCAGCGGGGGATATCGGCGTCTGTCCTGGATATGTACTGCTTAAAGCCGCTGGATGAAGAGAGCATTATCTGTGCGGCATCGGCGGCAAAGGTGGTCGTCAGTGTGGAGGAACACGCGCCGTTCGGAGGATTAGGCTCCATGGTAAGCCAGGTCGTGGCGTCAAACTGTCCGAGAAAGACTGTGACGATGGCTCTGCCGGATGCACCTGTAATCACCGGAACCTCGAAAGAAGTGTTCGATTATTACGGGCTGAATGCTGAGGGGATTGCCGGGAAAGTGACGGAGCTGTTATCATGAATGAAAAGTATGTGATAGGAATTGATCAGAGCACCCAGGGAACAAAGGGTCTGCTGTTCGGCAGTAAAGGTGAGCTTCTCTGCCGGGCAGACAGGGTACACAGGCAGATCATCGATGAACGCGGCTGGGTGGAACACGATCCGGAGGAGATCTATCGCAATACAGTGGCGGTGATCAGGGATCTGATAAAAAAAAGCGGTATTGATCCGGGCGCGGCAGCGTGTATTGGAATAAGTAATCAGAGAGAGACGGCGCTTGCGTGGAACCGCAGGACAGGGAAGCCTGTGTATAATGCGATTGTATGGCAGTGCGCCCGCGGCGAGGAGATCTGCCGCCGCCTTGTTCATGAGGATCCGGGATTTGAGGCAGAGGTAAAGGCGCGCACAGGGCTGCAGTTATCGCCGTATTTTTCTGCTGCAAAGCTTGCCTGGATTATGGAGCAGGTGCCGGGCGTCAGGGAGCGGGCCTGGCAGGGGGAAATCTGCTGCGGGACTGTGGATAGCTGGCTGATTTTCAAGCTGACCGGTGGAAAAGAGTTCCGTACAGATTATTCCAATGCGTCCAGAACGCAGCTGTTTCACATCACAGAGCTTCGATGGGATAAAGAGCTCTGCGGCAAGTTTGGTATCCCTGAAAAGTGTCTGCCGCAGCTTACGGATTCTGACGGAGTATTCGGTATGACGGATGCCGAGGGAATTTTCCCGCATCCGATTCCGATACACGGCGTGCTGGGGGACTCGCATGGCGCGCTGTTCGGGCAGGGCTGCACAGAGCGCGGAATGATGAAGACGACGTACGGCACCGGATCATCTATCATGATGAATATCGGAGAAAAGCCGATATTCTCCGATCTGGGGATTGTGACGTCCCTTGCCTGGAAGAGAGAGGGAAAAGTGCAGTATGTACTTGAGGGAAATGTTAATTATACCGGAGCAGTCATCACATGGTTAAAAGATGATGTGGGAATTCTCGAGAGCGCCGCACAGTCAGAGGAGCTTGCCCGGAAGGCAAACCCGGCAGATAAGACGTATCTGGTGCCGGGATTTTCCGGCCTGGGCGCACCGTACTGGCGCAGTGATGTGTCCGCCATATTCTGCGGAATGAGCAGAACAACCGGCAGAGCCGAGCTGGTGCGGGCAGGGCTTTCCAGCATTGCGTATCAGATTGCGGATATTGTAAGGCTGATGAAGGAAGCGGCGGATATCGGTGAAGTACAGCTGCGCGTCGACGGCGGGCCGACGAGAAACGGCTGGCTGATGCAGTTCCAGAGCGATATCCTTGCCAGCCGCGTGGAGGTTCCCGCCGCGGAAGAGCTTTCCGGTATTGGCGCGGCATATGCGGCAGGCATCGGGGCGGGCATCTACTGTGCAGATGAACTATTCTCCCGCATGAGCCGGACGGAATTTAAACCGCAGATGACGCAGGAGGAGCGCATGGATAAATACTGCGGCTGGCAGGCAGCGGTACAGATGGCGCTGGGTCAGAAAGGGTAATCGTATGGAATATAAGGAATATGTTGAAAGATGGGGGATGCAGGAGATTACGGTTCATGGACCATCCGATGGAAATCCATTTCAGGATTACCGTCTGAGCGGAACCTTCAGCGGCAGAAGCGAGACCGTGCAGACAGAGGGCTTTTATGACGGAGACGGTATGTATAAGATACGCTTTCTCCCGTCCTTTGAGGGAGAATATCGCTTTCAACTGCAGGGAAATTTCACAGAGGCAAATCGGGAGGGAAAATTTTGCGTGACTGCGCCCGGGGAAGGGAATCATGGGCCTGTGCGAGTGGCGAATACCTATCATTTTGCGTATGAGGATGGAACGCCGTATTATCCGATCGGAACGACGTGTTATGTGTGGGAACTTCAGTCAGATGAGAGAATTTTGCAGACGCTTGAGAGTCTGCGGGAAGCAAGATTTAACAAGATACGTTTCTGTATTTTTCCGAAGCACTACGCGTATAATCTTGGAGAGCCGCGCTCGTATCCGTATGAGGGTACTCCGATGGACAGCAGTGTACTCACAGATGAGAACTTCTCACAGTATACGGATAAAACAGAGGGGAATCACTGGGATTTCACGCGTTTTAATCCGAAGCACTTTCGGCATATCGAGAACTGCATTATGGAACTGCAGAAACTGGGGATAGAGGCGGATATCATTGTAATGCATCCGTATGATCGCTGGGGCTTTTCCAATATGACGAAGGAGCAGGATGATTTCTGCTGGAATTATGTGATTGCGCGTTTTGCGGCGTTTCGGAATGTCTGGTGGTCACTTGCCAATGAATATGACCTGTTAAAGCACAAGACCATTGCTGACTGGGAGAGATTCGCGCAGATTATCTGTAAGAAGGATCCGTACAGCCATCTGCGCTCTGTGCACAACTGCCATCCGTTCTATGATTATAAGCGCCCGTGGGTGACGCACTGCAGCATTCAGCGCCAGGAGCTGTATCAGACAGCAGAGTATACAGATCAATGGAGAAAGGCGTTTGGGAAACCGGTGGTACTGGATGAGATCTGCTATGAGGGAAATATTCAGTATGCATGGGGGAATATAACTGCACAGGAAATGGTACGCCGCTTCTGGGAAGCTGCATGCCGGGGAGGGTATCCGGGGCACGGAGAGACATACTTAAATGCAGACAATGTGCTGTGGTGGTCGCATGGCGGAAAGCTGAGGGGAGAGAGCTGGGAACGTTTCGGTTTCCTGCTGGATCTTCTAAAGGAGACTCCGGGTCTTGGACTGGCACCGTATGAGAAGCGCTGGGACTGTGTCTGCGCGGTGCCGGAGGACGAGTGGCGCAGAGAAGTAAAAAGTTATTATCTGATTTATTACAGCTTCATGCAGCCCTCTTTCCGGGAATTCTATTTTGACGATGAGACAGAATTTGAGATCGAGGTCATTGATACCTGGAATATGACAATAGAAAAACAGGGAACAGGAAAGGGCAGATTCACCGTGAGGCTGCCTGGCAGGCAGTATATGGCAGTGCGGTTACGAACAGTGAAGCACTGAGAAATGTTGCAGGAGAGAAAGCAATAAAAGCGACCGGGAGGAAGAATCATGCTGAATATAAAGAGAATTCATATAGACTATCAGACAAATCCCGCGGGCATTTCCGAAGCGCCGCAGTTTGGCTGGGAGATGGAAAGTGACAGGCGCGGCGTGCTTCAGAAGTTTTATGAACTGCAGATCGCGGAGGATGAGGAGTTTAACCGTATAGTATATGACAGCGGCAGGATTGAGAGCCAAAGCTCCGCGCAGGTTCGCGCGGAGGGATTTGAGATCGGGCCGATGAGAAAATATTATGTCCGCGCCGCAGTGTCTGACGGAGAGGAGCAAAGCGGGTGGGGTGAAGCAGCGCATTTTATTACAGCGCTTACTGATCCGGCACAGTGGGAAGCGCCTTTTGTATCTGCTGAAACGGATGCATCTTTTCGTGAGTGTTCAAAGGGGACATATGTACGCGGAACCTTCGTACTAAGGAGAGGGATAAAGAAGGCGTTTGCCTGCACAACGGCGCTGGGACTCTATAACTTCTATCTGAATGGTCAAAAAGTCGGGGACGATGAGATGACGCCGGGTTGGACATCATATCAGAAGCATCTGCTGTATCAGACGTATGAAGTGACGGAATATCTGCGAGAGGGAGAAAACAGTGCGGGAGCAATGCTTGGCGCCGGATGGTATAAGGGCGTCATGGGGCTTACAAAGGCGCGCAATAATTATGGAGATCAGACAGGCTTTGCGATGCAGCTTCTGGTACGCTATGAGGACGGTACACAGGAGACCGTCTGCACGAACGACGGCTGGAAGGGTGCAGATTCTCCGATTGTATTCTCGGAGATTTATGACGGAGAAATCTATGACGCGTCAAAGGAGATTCCCGGCTGGTCACACCCCGGAGAGCCGCAGGGAAATTGGAGATATACGGTTAGGGTTCCGTTTAACACCTCCGCACTCTGTGCACAGAGCGGGTCGCGCGTAAAGATGATGGATCGGATGCCCGCAAAGAGTGTGTTTCTTACGCCAAAAGGTGAGACAGTTATAGATTTCGGACAGAATATGACGGGCAGAATTCATGTAACTGCCACGGGACGCACCGGTGATGTGATTGAGCTGCGCTGCTTTGAGGTGCTGGATCATGAGGGGAATGTATACCTGGACAATCTGCGCGGCGCAAAGACAACAATGAAATATATTTTCAGCAAAGACGGAACGATTACCTGACATCCGCGCTTTACTTATATGGGCTTTCAGTATGCTCTTGTAATCAGTTATCCGGGCAGGCCGACAGCAGAGAACTTTACAGCTTATACGCTGCACTCGGAAATGGAGCGCACCGGAAACATCGAATGTTCCAATCCGCTGCTGAATCAGCTCCATCATAATTACCTATGGGGATTAAAGGGGAATTTCCTCGATGTGCCCACCGACTGCCCCCAGCGCGATGAACGTCTCGGCTGGACCGGAGACGCCCAGATTTTCTGCCGCACGGCATGTTATCTGATGAATACCTATACATTCTATAAAAAATGGCTCCGGGACGTGGAGGCAGATCAGACGGAGGAGGGCGGCGTACCGCACGTGATTCCGAACATAGAAGAGGGAAAGACGGACGGCAACTGGCTTCTGAGCCAGGGACCGCATTCGGCGGCGGCATGGGCAGATGTGGCTGTTATTGCTCCCTGGACACTGTATTTGATGTACGGAGACAGGGAAATTCTGAGCCGGCAGTACCGCAGTATGAAGGGCTGGATCAATTTTATGAAGAACCACTCGGAAGATTATATCTGGAATTATAAGCTTCAGTTCGGCGACTGGGTGGCGCTGGACGCCGAGGAGGGAAGCTACTTCGGGGCAACGCCGAATGATCTGACATGTACGGCATACTTCGCGTACTCGACGGGGCTGTTTGCGAAAATTGCCAAAGTGCTGGGTGAGGAGAAGGATGCCCGGGATTACGGGGAACTCTATCTTAATATTGTCAGAAAATTCCAGGATACCTTCTTTGATGAAAGCGGAAATATGACAGCGCAGACACAGACCGCTCATATCGTAGCGCTGTATTTTGGGCTTACTCCCAAGAAGTATATTCCTCAGACAGTCAAAAGCCTAAAGCGCCTGCTGGCAAAGGAGAACGGCCATCTGGTGACTGGATTTGTGGGAACGCCGTATTTCTGTCATGCGTTAAGCCAGAATGGCTGCGTAAAGGAGGCGTATGACCTGCTCTTAAAGGAGGACTTCCCTTCCTGGCTGTATCAGGTGAAGATGGGCGCTACTACGATCTGGGAACACTGGGACGGCTTAAAGCCGGACGGCAGTATGTGGAGCGCGGATATGAATTCCTTTAATCACTATGCATACGGAGCCATTGGAGAGTGGATGTACCGTGTGATGGCGGGTATCGAGGCGGACGAACACTGTACCGGATTTAAACATGCTATCTTTTATCCGCGCATCGGCGGCGGGCTTACCTATGTGGACGGGACATACCATTCCGTTTATGGAGAGGAAGGTGTGCGCTGGGAGAATAATGAGGGAATCATCACCATGACGGTAAAAATTCCGGCAAATACCACTGCGGCAGTTAGGCTGGATGAAGCGAAGGAAGTACTCGAAAGTGACGGGCTTAGCTTTGAGAGAAAAGAAAACTATATGGAAGCGAATGCCGGGTCCGGTACATACAGGATTGTGTACAGGAGATGACAGAAGAGAAACACGAAGAAAGAATCGGGAATAAATCAAGGGAAACGCTGGACTTCCTTTTGTCTGCATGCTATACTGACGATAATCTGTACTTTTGCAGTTTAAAGCGCCGTGGCGTTAAAGAGAACGCTTAAACAGCAGAGGTAAAAATGAGGGAAAAGGAGAAAATTTCATGGAACAAAAGCATGTAAACGGCGGCTTTGGCAGCAGCATCGGCTTCGTTCTGGCATGCGTCGGCTCGGCAGTGGGAATGGGAAATATATGGCTGTTTCCGTACAGGCTGGGACAGTACGGCGGTGCGGCATTTCTGATACCGTATATAATCTTTGTGTGTATCTTCGGTACAGTGGCGTTGTCCGCAGAATTTGCAATCGGCAGAAGAGCCGGAACGGGAACACTCGGATCGTACAAATACTGCCTCAGCAAAATTGGAAAAGGAAAAATCGGCAGCGTCATCGGATGGATTCCGCTGCTTGGATCTCTGGGGATTTCGATAGGATATGCAATCATCGTGGGCTGGGTGCTCCGCTCGATCTGGGGCGCGGCGTCAGGAGAAATGATGACCACGGACTCCGCGGAATATTTTGCCGAGGCTAGCGGCGCATTCGGAAGTGTTGGGTGGCACGCAGCAGTCATCGTGCTGGCGGCGGTCATTCTGATGTTTGGAGCCACTGCCGCAATCGAGAAGGTCAATAAGATCATGATGCCTGCGTTCTTCATTCTGTTTGCGATTGTCGCTGTGCGTGTGGCATTTCTGCCCGGAGCAGCGGAGGGATATAAGTTTTTGTTTATCCCGCGCTGGGAGTATCTGCTGAAGGTGGACACATGGGTTATGGCGATGGGGCAGGCGTTCTTCTCGCTTTCGATCACCGGCTCCGGCATGATCATCTACGGAACCTACCTGAGCAAGAAGGAGAATATCTTAAAGGCATCCGTGCAGACAGCAGTTTTTGATACCATCGCGGCCATGCTCTCCGCGCTTGCAATCATGCCTGCAGTATTCGCATTTGGAAAAGATCCGCAGTCCGGACCGCCGCTTCTGTTTATTACGGTGCCGGATATTTTCCGGCAGATGCCGTTCGGAAGGGTGTTTGCAGTATTCTTCTTCGTATCCGTGCTCTTTGCCGGCATTACAAGCCTGATCAATATGTTCGAGGCGGTCAGCGAATCATGGCAGATGAAGTTCAGGCTGGGCAGAAAGCCCGCGGTTATGCTCTGCGCCTCAATTGCTTTTCTTGTAGGATTGTTTATTGAAGAAGAGCCGAAGATGGGAAGCTGGATGGATTTTATCAGCATCATAATCGTTCCGTTCGGAGCTCTGCTGGGCGCGATTTCCATCTATTATATTCTGGGATTCAAAGAGATCAGAAAAGAGCTCGAGGAGGGCAGAAGCACGCCTCTTCCAGGCTGGTTCGGACCTCTGGCAAAATATATATACGTTCCGCTTGCGGCCGTGGTATTTATCCTCGGCATCGTTTACGGCGGAATCGGATGAGACAGATGGGGATGCCGCTCGCTGCGGCATCCCCATCTGTTTGCCCCGAAATCCTGATTGCAAAGTGGACACGAAGCGTCTATACTAGATAAAGAAAATAGGAAAAAGGAGGCTGTAATCATGCAGTTGGAAGATTTAAGAAAAGATATGGTAGCAGCAATGAAGGCGAAGGACAAACCGAGAAAGGAAGCGATTTCTTCTTTGATCTCCGCAGTCAAGAAAGCGGCAATTGATGCCGGATGCCGTGACGACATTCCGGAGGATATGGTTGCGCAGGTGATTCTAAAAGAGCTCAAATCGGTAAAAGAGCAGATCGACACCTGCCCTGCGGAGCGGACAGAACTTCTGGCCGAGTATCAGTTCCGCTATGACGTCATTAGCGAATATGCGCCGAAGCAGCTCTCTGCAGACGAGATCCGTGCGGTTCTGGAGGAGAAATTTGCCGATGTACTTGCGACGAAGAATAAAGGACAGATCATGAAAGCTGTCATGGCAGAGTTGAAGGGAAAGGCGGACGGAAAGCTGATCAATCAGGTAGTTGCCCAGCTGTGTAAATAAGAGGCACTGTCTTTTGGTGCCCGGAGGTAAGCATGAAGAATGTACAGTTACTGATAAAGCCCGCGTCATCGCTCTGCAACCTGCGGTGCGGATACTGTTTTTACAGGGATGAGACGCAGCACCGCGAGGTGGAAAGCCATGGGATTATGAACAGGGAGACGCTGGAGCTGACCGTAAAAAAGGCACTGGAGGCGGCGCAGGAGTCCTGCATCTTCGGCTTTCAGGGAGGAGAGCCGACCCTTGCAGGACTCGATTTCTATAAAAATGTCGTGAAGCTGGCGGAAAAATACAGGAAAGCAGAGACGTACGTCGGCTACTCGCTCCAGACAAACGGAATACTTATCAATGACGAATGGCTGGATTTTCTGGAAGAGCACCGTTTCTGGGTAGGGCTGTCCATAGACGGCGACCGCGCGATCCATGACCGCAACCGTCCGGACGCGCAGGGGAAGGAGACATATGCCCGCACGGTGAAGGTATGGAAGGAGCTGCAGAGGCGGCACAAAAACTCCACAGTTTTGTGCGTGCTGACCCGCCAGAGTGCCCGCCGCATTCGTTCAGTCTATGAGAATTTTAAGAAAATCGGTGCCTTCCAGCTTCAATTCATTCCCTGCCTCGACCCGATGGAAAAGGAGCGCGGACAGGAGGCTTATTCTCTGACGCCGAAGCTCTATGCGGAAGCTTTAAAGACGCTGTTTGACATGTGGTTTGAGGATCTGCAAAAGGGAGTGGGGGTCTACATCCGGACGTTTGAGAACTATATTGGTATTCTGCGCGGACAGCCGCCGGAGGCGTGTGCAATGTACGGACGATGCAGCCAGCAGAACGTGGTGGAGGCGGACGGATCAATATATCCGTGCGACTTTTACGCCCTGGATGAATACTGTCAGGGAAATATCCGCGACACAGATTTTGAGAAGATCCGTGAGAATATCGGCAGAGACCCGTTCTTTGCGGATGCCGAAAGGCGGGGAGACGGCTGTGCGTCGTGCCATTGGTACCCGCTGTGCCGCGGCGGCTGCCGCAGAGACTGTTTTGAGGATGCGCAGCATATCAGAAAGAATTATTACTGCGAGGCGTACCGGGAATTTTTTGCCTATGCGATCAGCCGCCTGGAATACCTTGCGGGAGCGATACGATAATACAAAAAACAGAAACGATTATATAAATCGTTTTGCATAAAGGTATGGTAAAATCAAGCCATCAAGAGATCAGGAAGCAACAGGCGCTTATCTGGCGCCGGAAAGGAAGATAAAGATGAAGAAACCTGCACTGGTAGTAATGGCTGCCGGAATGGGAAGCCGTTACGGAGGATTAAAGCAGATTGACCCCATTGACAGAGAGGGTCACATTATCATGGATTTTTCGATCTATGATGCAGTCAGAGCCGGATTTGAGAAAGTTGTATTTATCATAAAGAAGGAGAACGAGGCTGACTTTAAGGCGGCGATCGGGGAGAGGATCTCCAAATACGTTAAGACCGAATATGTATTCCAGGATCTTCACAATATTCCGGAAGGCTATGAGGTTCCGGAAGGACGCGTGAAGCCATGGGGTACGGGACATGCGGTATTAAGCTGTCTGGATGTAATTGACGGACCGTTCGCTGTCATAAATGCGGATGACTACTATGGACAGAACGCATTTCAGATGGCGTATGATTTTCTGACCACCCACCAGGATGATGAGAAGTATCACTACATGATGGTAGGATACATGCTGGAGAATACTCTGACCGAGAACGGACATGTGGCGCGCGGCGTATGCTGGATCGATGGAGAGGGATATCTGGCCGGTATCCATGAGAGAACGAGAATCGAGAAGCGTCCGGAAGGGGCAGCGTACACGGAGGACGACGGAGCAACCTGGCATGTCCTGCCGCAGGAAAGCATCGTATCTATGAACCTGTGGGGCTTTACGAACAGCATTCTTCCTGAGCTTACATCACGTTTTACGACATTCCTCGATGAGAACCTGCCGAAGAATCCGCTCAAGTGTGAATACTTTCTCCCGTTCGTCGTGGACGAGCTGCTGGAGGAGGGAAAAGCCGATGTGCGTGTGCTCAAGTCCCCTGACCGCTGGTACGGAGTGACGTACAAAGAGGACAAGGAGACGGTGGTAAACGCGATCCAGAGATTAAAAGACAGCGGATTATATCCCCAGAAACTCTGGGAGGAGTAAGAGAGGAAAATAGAGATGGACATCGGGAGAATCAAAGAGGAAGCAGCCAAGGGCTTTGTATTTCCGGAGGGGCTTACGGAGCTGATCCCCTACGGAAGCGGACATATCAATGATACGTACCGTTTGACTTTTGAATATGGCGGAAAAGTGCAGCGCTATATCCTGCAGCGCATGAATACGGAGATTTTCCGTGAACCTGAGGCATTGATGGAGAACATCATCGGCGTGACCTCCTGGCTGAAAAAGAAGATCGCGGAAAATGGCGGAGATACAGAACGCGGGACGCTCAGCCTGATTCCGGCAAAGGACGGAAAATTTTGGTATGTAGACAGCGAGGGAGGCTGGTGGAGAGCGTATAACTTCATCGAGGGAGCCACAAGCTATGACCGGGTGAAGAATAAGACGGACTTCTATGAGAGCGCTGTGGCGTTCGGGCATTTCCAGCGGCTGCTCGCAGACTATCCGGCGGAAACACTGCACGAGACCATTCCGGATTTTCACAACACCGCTGACCGCCTGGAAAAATTTAAGGCTGCTGCTGCGGCTGACGTCTGCGGCAGGGCTGCCGGCGTGCAGAAGGAGATTCAGTTTGTGCTTGAGAGAGAAGCGCTTGCAAACCTGCTGTGCGGGATGCAAAGAGAGGGGAAGCTGCCTCTGCGCGTAACGCACAATGATACAAAGCTGAATAATATCATGATCGATGACGTGACAGGAAAGGGAATCTGCGTCATCGATCTGGATACCGTGATGCCGGGGCTTTCCGTAAATGATTTCGGTGATTCCATCCGTTTTGGCGCAAGCACTGCTGCTGAGGACGAGCGGGATCTGTCAAAGGTATCCTGCAGTATGGAGCTGTTTGAAACATATGCAAGGGGATTCCTGAAGGGATGTGCCGGAAAGCTTACAGATGCCGAGATAGAGATGCTTCCTGAGGGGGCCATGACGATGACGTTTGAGTGCGGCATGCGTTTCCTCACGGATTATCTGGAGGGCGACACATACTTTAAGATCCACAGGGAGGACCATAATCTCGATCGCTGCCGGACTCAGTTTAAGCTTGTAAAAGACATGGAGGAGAAGCTGCCGGAAATGAAGAAAATCATTGCTGGGCTTGTCTGAGACATGGCATTTGAGAGCATCACGCTGGATGAGGAAATCCGGATTGAACGGGTTGTCACGATTCATTACTTCGAGTATATGAACAACTTCTGTTTTCCCGGCGAACATCATAATTTCTGGGAATTTCAGTGCGTGGACAAGGGAGAGGTCAGCGTGCAGGCGGGAGAGAAGCTTCACACATTGAAGCGCGGGCAGATCATCTTCCATCAGCCGGATGAATTTCACAATCTTAAGGCATCCGGCAGGACAGCGCCAAATGTGGCTGTGGTATCGTTTGAGTGCAGCTCGCCGTGTATGGAATATTTCAGAGAAAAGATTTTTGATACCACAGAGCAGGAGAGGAGCCTGATTGCAAGGATCATCGCCGAGGCCAGAAAGTGTATTGCATCTCCTCTGGACGATCCGTATCTGGAGAAGATGGAAAAGAGAAAGGATGCCTTTTTCGGCTCTGAGCAGCTGATCCGGCTGTATTTGGAGCAGCTCATGATCCACATGATCCGGCGGAACTTTCCGGAACAGTACAGGGTATTGGTGCAAAGCGAGGCGCCTTCCAAAGGGGCGTCTCTCAACTACAGTCATATCCTGACATACCTGGAAGATCATATCCGGGAAAATTTAAAGCTTGAGGATATATGCAGGGACAACCTGATCGGCAGGTCGCAGCTTGAGAAAATGTTTCGGGAAAACCACTGCTGCGGGGTCATGGAATTTTTCTCCGGAATGAAGATCAGCGCAGCGAAGCAGATGATCCGTGAGAGTGAATTCAACTTTACACAGATTGCGGAGTATCTGGGATATTCGTCGATTCACTACTTTTCCAGGCAGTTTAAAAAGATAAGCGGGATGACGCCGACAGAGTATTTATCCTCCATCAAAGCGCTATCCGAGAGATAAAACAGAACCGCTGCAGGGCGCAATGCATTTCGTCCTGCAGCGGTCTTTGGTTTACTCAGATTTTTTCGTGATTGCGGAACTTTGTCAGCACCTTCTGGATGCGCTCCGCAGGATTTAAGAGCTTGCTGATTGAGGAATCGTGATTCAGCGTATCAATGATAAGCGCAATATACTTGCTCAGATCACAGCTGATATAGTACGGTCTCTCGAGAAGCTCCGGAGTCTGGTATACCAGGTTTGTCGTCAGAAGATAGTCGAACAGACCCTCCTCATATGCTTTGTCAAAACGCTCCATGCCGTTTGTGAACAGTCCGAACGTTGCACACAGGAAGATCTTGCCCGCATTGCGTTTCTTAAGCAGTCCTGCAACCTCGAGCATACTGTCGCCGGAGGAGATCATGTCGTCAACGATAATCATGGATTTGCCGGCAACATTTGCGCCGAGGAACTCATGCGCTACGATCGGGTTTCGTCCGTCTACAATTGTGGAATAGTCGCGGCGTTTGTAGAACATTCCCATGTCCACGCCGAGATTGTTCGCGATATAGATCGCGCGGCTCATCGCTCCTTCATCCGGGCTGATGACCATGAGGTGATCCTTGTCAATCTGCAGATCCGGCGCATTGCGCAGGATATTTTTGATAAACTGATACGCAGGCTGAACTGTCTCGAAGCCATGCAACGGGATTGCGTTCTGGACGCGGGGATCATGCGCGTCAAAGGTGATGATATTCTCAACGCCCATGTTTGTGAGCTCCTGAAGCGCCAGAGCGCAGTCGAGCGACTCACGGTTGGAGCGCCTGTGCTGGCGGCTCTCATAGAGGAACGGCATAATTACATTGATGCGGCGCGCCTTGCCGCCGACAGCGGCGATCACACGTTTTAAATCCTGATAATGATCATCCGGGGACATATGGTTCTCTTTGCCGGACATGGAGTATGTCAGGCTGGAATTGCACACATCGACCATAAAGTACAGGTCATCTCCGCGCACCGACTCCTTGAGAACGCCCTTTGCCTCGCCGGAACCGAAGCGAGGGGACGCGGAATTGATGATATACGTGTCGCGCTCGTAGCCGTCAAAGGCGAGCGTGTGCTTTGCCTCGTGCTCCCGTTCCTTTCTCCACTCTACCAGATAGCGGTCGACCTTCTCGCCGAGCTGCGCACAGCTCCGCAGGGGAATAATGCCGAGTCTCCCGTACGGCAGGTTCTCGTAATAATTCTCAGTGTTCTGACTCATAAATTCTTTCCTCCCATAAGTTTTTTCTGAATTCGGATATCGCGTCCGATAAGCTTAATCATCGTGTATGCACTTGAAATCCGGGAGAATGTTCTCTCGGAATAACGCTCCATAAACTGCTCAGTCGTAAGGTTCGTCGAGATAATTGTGGATTTCTTGCGAAGAATCCTCTCATTGACGCAGAGAAAGAGCTGTGAGGACACAAAGCTGTTCGTCAGCTCAGTGCCGAGGTCATCAATAATCAGCAGATCGCAGTCGAGTACGTGACCGGCGAGCTCCTCCGGCTCCTCAGAGCCGGAAAATGCGTTCTTTGCAAGAAGGTCAAACAGATCAAACGACGTGAAGTAAATCACGCAGTATGCCTTGTCCAGAAGCTCCCTGGCAATGCAGTGGGTCAGAAATGTCTTGCCGACCCCCGTCTCCCCATAGAGAAAGAGATTCTCAAAGGAGGTATCAAACCGGGAGATAAACATCTGTGCCTTTTTCACCGCATCGTGCGCAGTCTCTCTTGCATTTTTGCCTGTCAGCGGATTGATGATATCCGTACTGTAGTAATCAAAGGAAAAATGCGAGAAATTCTCTGTTTTTAATATTTCCCGGATATTGGACTGCGTATACAGAAGATCAATCTCCATCCGCTTAAAGCAGGAGCACTTCTTCCCGTCCACATATCCCGTGTCGCCGCAGAGCCTGCAGTGGCTGGGCAGCTTCAGATAATCCTCGGGAAAGCCATGTGTGCGCAGAAGCTCGGCGCGCCTTGCAGACAGCGCTAAGAGCCGCTCGGACAGATCGAAGTCCTCTGTGCAGGTGTCTCTGGCCAGAAGGATACGCGCTTTCCTCAGACTGATCTCTGCTGCCTGGCGGTCAAGATCCTCAAGCTCCGGAATCTCAGAGTACGCTTTCTGGATATGCTGGTCAAGCTGGCGGCGGTTTTCAAGCTGCATGCGGCTGTACTGCCGCATGATCATGTCATACTGTGAATTCTTCAGTGCCACGGCAAAACTCCTTTACTGTTGATTCAAAAGCTGCTTCTCGAGCTGACTCCAGTCGTAGTCGCGCTGCTCGAAATTGTTGAAACGGTTTGGTGATGAGGAGGGCGCAGCACCTCGCTGTTCACTGCGTGCTGCGCGCGCCTTCTGTCTTGCCGCCTCCTGCTCCGCTTTATGCGCTAAGTCCAGACGGCGGATGTCCTCGAGATGGTGGACATTATGCTTCTTCCAGTCCGAGAGAATCCCGTCCGCATACTCAAAGCTCTGCTTTCCCGTCTTTGTAACTGTGCGGGAACATGCCTCCTGAATAATCTCCATCGTGAAGTCATATTCCTTAATCCACTTGTTCATCAGGGCGATCTCGGAATCTATGGGATTGCGTCCCCGGATGCCGAATGCACGCATGATGACAAAGTAGCTGCGATGCCATGTGGTAGTCTCCTTCTTAGCCATCTCCACAGTATGGATGCCGCTCTTATGCCACTCCTGGGCAACTTTCTCAATATAGTGGATGCTGGTGCTGCCCTTGGAAACGCAGTACTCCACGAGATATTCCACAAGATCCACCGGGAAATGCAGCTCATCATAATAATAGAAGAGCCGCTCGATTTCACTGGGGCTCAATGTCCGGCTCAGATACTGCTCGCAGACGAAGAGAAGCTGCGCAATCTCTGCGTTTTCCTCCTTGCGGCGCAGGATTTCCTTCTGGCTGATGCGCGTGCGCTTTGCCTTCGGCTCCTCCTGGGTGGTCTGTTCCGGCATCAGCGATTTAGAAGGCTTCTTTCTCGGTGCTTCCAGCGGCAGAAAGAGAATGCTGCTGAGCTCGTCATTCTTGTAGGACAAAGACAAAACACCGGCGTCCTCCCAATACTTGAGCGCACGGCGTATATCGTTCTCCGGACAGGAGAAGGCGTCGGCGAGCATGGAAAGACTGATCTGTGTTCCGGTGTTGTGCATGCTTCTCAGAAGATATAAATATATTTTAACAAATTCACCGTTGGCGCGCGGCATATAGTAATCTACGAATACATCGGAGACCATGGTAATGCTGCAGCCTTCGGCGCTGTGAAGGGTAATCGAACTCATATAAGGATACCGTTCTTTCTATATATTAATAGTTAGTGTCTCTGTGCCATTCTCATTATAGCATAGAGTTTTCGGAATGAGAATAGCCATTTTCCGACGATATCCACCGGGGAAAGTGGATAAGGGAAGAAAACGAAGATGTGTATAAGTCAGTGGAAAGTGTGGATAATGTGGACAAAATGTGGACGGGTTTATTATTTGCAACCGCTTTTGTCGTAAAACATCATAATCAAAGAGAAGTCGTGTAAAATGCAGTCGAAATTTATGTAAACCCGCGGCTAAAAAAAATCCACATGCTCATGCACATAAAAATGTGTATAAGCATGTGGAGAATGTGGATAACTTAAAAAATTTTTTTGAGAGCAGATTTATTTTATGCCCAGAAGATCCTCGCCGATCTTTACGACATCCCCGGCGCCCATGGTGATCACCAGATCCCCCGATCCGCAGTGAGAGAGCAGATAGTTCTCAATTTCGTCAAACGACGGGAAATAATGGCATTCTGTTCCGCGTTTTTCAATTTCCTGCTGCAGATCGGCGGAGGAAATCCCCAGGGTGTCTGTCTCCCTGGCAGCATAGATCGGAGCAAGTACCACCTTGTCTGCTTTTGCAAGTGCCTGTGCGAACTCTGGCAGCAGAGCCTTTGTGCGTGTGTAGGTATGGGGCTGGAAAACACACCAGAGAGTCTTATGCGGATAATTTTCTGCAGAGGCGAGTGTGGCGGAAATCTCTGTGGGATGATGGGCGTAATCATCTACGATAGTGATATCGCCTAATTTTCCCTTATACTGGAAACGGCGGTCCGTACCGGTGAATTCCTGAAGCCCTTTTTGGATCACAGAAATAGGAAGTCCGGCCTTGCGCCCTACAGCGATTGAGGCAAGCGCATTGCTGACATTATGGATACCCGGAACGCTCAGAGTGAAATGTCCGATACATTCCCCGTGCAGCATACAGTCAAAGGACGGGTGTCCGAAATCGTTAAAATCAATGTTTGCCGCCGTGTAATCCGCTTCGTGCTCCAGACCGTAGCGGATCACCTCGCAGGAGAGATCTTCTGTCACAGTCTCATACTTCGGTGTGTCGCTGTTGATGATCAGTGTACCGTCATCCGGAAGCAGTTCGGCAAATCTGCGGAAGGAGCGGCGGATATCGTCAATATCCTTAAAGAAATCCAGGTGATCGGCATCCATATTTAAGATCACGCTGATCTTCGGGAAAAAGCTTAAGAAGCTGTTGGTATACTCGCACGCCTCCGTGATAAATGTCTCGGAGTTACCGACGCGGATATTGCCGCCGATGGAAGGGAGAATACCGCCAACAGAGATTGTGGGATCACAGTCTCCGGCCAGAAAAATGTGGGATACCATGGAGGTCGTCGTGGTCTTTCCGTGTGTTCCGGCAATGGCGATCGGAAGGTCATAATTCTTCATCAGCTGTCCGAGAAGTTCTGCCCGCGTGAGCATCGGGATATGGAGCTCTTTCGCACGGACGAATTCGGGGTTGTCCGGGTGGATTGCCGCGGTATATACGACTGCGTCGATATCGTCTGTGATGTTGGAAGCACGTTGTCCGTAGTGAATAACGGCACCCTCATCAGAGAGTTTTTTTGTCAGGGGGCTCTCTTTGGCATCAGATCCGGAGACCGTGAAGTGCTCCTCGAGAAGAATCTCCGCAAGTCCGCTCATGCTGATGCCTCCAATACCGATAAAGTGGACGTGAATGGGACGGGAAAAATTAATAGTGTACATGATTCATTACTCCTTTGTTTGATTTAATAAGTAAAAAGCTGCCGCAGCTTAGCTGCGGCAGCCCTGGCTGCAGATTCCATGCATTATGAGTTCTTCAGAAGCTGCTCGCGCGTCTTGATTGCTATATAGATGAATACAGCAGGGATCAGGACAGCGGAGAGAAGGTTCAAAAGCAGCGCTGCGATCTCGATCGTGCCGGCTGCTGCGACAAAAGCGATCAGCATATACAGAACACAGAACGCAATACTTGCCCCGCACGCGTAAATGCAGCGGATTACTTTTTTGGCGTTTGCATAATAAATAATGCCGAAGATGCCGGCAGCTGCTTTGCAGATAACATATGCTGCGAACGCAACTGTCACAAGAATTGTGAGGACATCGGGATTGCTGCTCAGAAGACCGACGCAAACCATTACCAGATTCAGAACATCCTGCACCATGAAAATCAGCATCAGTATACCGAGAATACGCAGGATACCGTTTGTTGGCTGTTGCATGTTATAAAGCTCCTCCTAACTATAATACTTTATGCCCGGGGGCATTTGTTATCTCTTATACTAGCTGTTTGTATGGAAAAAGTCAATGAACAATTTGCAGAGCATAAGCTCCTGATGAAAATGGAAAAAATCACAAGAATTTGCGGAAAAAATTGTAAAATATAGACAAAAAAATCGTAAATCTTGCGAAAAAAGCTCAGATAATCTCGGGTTTTCGGTTGTTCTGGTGTAAAAAGAAGAAAAAAGTAGTGTAAAATACATAAAAAATCGAATGAATATTAATGAAATATATAAAAAATGTTCACAACGGCGTAGAAGTATGTTATAATTTTTAATCATATATGACAAGAGGTGATTGCATGATTAAGAAAGAGATGATTGCAATGCTGTTAGCCGGAGGGCAGGGGAGCCGCCTTGGCGTGCTTACCCAGAAAGTAGCAAAGCCGGCTGTGGCATTTGGAGGAAAGTACCGCATTATCGACTTTCCTCTTAGTAACTGTATCAATTCAGGAATTGACACGGTAGGAGTTCTGACACAATATCAGCCGTTGCGTCTGAACACTCATATCGGAATCGGAATCCCGTGGGATTTGGATAAAAATGTCGGCGGAGTTACTGTGCTTCCGCCATACGAGAAGAGCACGAACAGCGAGTGGTACACCGGTACTGCCAATGCTATTTTCCAGAATATGGCATACATGGAGATGTATAATCCGGAATACGTTCTGATTCTCTCCGGCGACCATATTTATAAAATGGACTATGAAGTAATGCTCGATTACCACAAGGCGAACAAGGCGGACGTAACGATCGCCTGCATGCCGGTACCGATTGAGGAGGCGAGCCGTTTCGGTATTATGATTACCGACGGAAACGGCAAGATTACAGACTTCGAGGAGAAGCCGGAACACCCGAGAAGCAATCTTGCTTCCATGGGTATCTATATTTTCTCCTGGAAAGCGCTCAAGGAATCCCTGATGGCGTTAAAGGATCAGCCGGGATGTGACTTCGGAAAGCACATTCTGCCATACTGCAAGGACAAGGGCATGAATCTGTTCGCGTATGAGTTCAACGGCTACTGGAAGGATGTCGGAACCTTAGGCTCCTACTGGGAAGCAAATATGGAACTGATTGATATTATCCCGGAATTCAATCTGTATGAGGAGTTCTGGAAGATTTATACAAAGGGAGATGTTATCCGTCCGCAGTATATTTCCGGAGACGCTGTTGTAGAGCGCAGCCTTATCAGTGAGGGCGCGGAGATCTACGGCGAGGTGCGCAACTCCGTGATAGGAGCAGGCGTTACCATCAAGCCTGGCGCTGTTGTAAGGGACTCCATCATTATGCAGGGAACTGTGATTGGTGAGAGAACCACCGTGGACAAGGCGATCATTGCAGAAAATGTAACCGTAGGTTCCGATGTCGCCATCGGTGTCGGAGAAGAGGCGGAGAACGTTCTGAAACCCAATATTTACCGTGATGGACTGGCTGTTGTGGGCGAGAATGCTGTTATTCCCTCCGGAGTCAGAATCGGCAAGAATACAGCAATTACCGGTGTGACCACCCTGGAGGACTATCCGGGCGGAGAACTGCCGGGAGGCGGAGCAATAGCAGAGAAGGATGGTGAATAAATATGAGAGCACTGGGAATTATTCTGGCAGGCGGTAACAACAACCGGATGAGAGAATTATCAAATAAGAGAGCAATCGCAGCTATGCCGGTGGGAGGAAGCTACCGCAGTATTGACTTCGCGCTGAGCAACATGGCGAACTCTCATATTCAAAGAGTGGCAGTTCTCACACAGTATAACGCCCGTTCACTGAATGAACACTTAAGTTCATCAAAGTGGTGGGATTTCGGAAGAAAGCAGGGAGGACTGTTCCTGTTCACACCTACCGTCACACCGGACAACAGCTGGTGGTACCGCGGAACGGCGGACGCAATCTACCAGAACCTGACATGGCTGAAGCAGTGCCATGAGCCGTACGTTGTGATTGCATCCGGAGACGGTATTTATAAACTGGATTATAATAAGGTATTAGAGTATCATATCGCAAAGCGTGCGGATGTGACGATTGTCTGCACGGACTGCAGGGAGGAAGACCCTACGCGTTTCGGCGTACTTAAGCTGAATGAGGATAACCGCGTGATTGACTTTGAGGAAAAGCCGATGGTATCGGATTCTCAGCTGATCTCTACAGGTATCTATGTAATCCGCAGGCGTCAGCTCATTGAGATGATTGAGCGCAGTGCGCAGGAGGAGCGCTCTGACTTTGTAACGGATGTTCTGATTCGATATAAGAATTTAAAGCGGATCTATGGATATAAGATGGATACTTACTGGAGCAACATTTCCACAGCGGAATCCTACTATCGTACAAACATGGATTTCCTGAAGCCGGAAGTACGTGAGTATTTCTTTGGAGGAGATGAGCAGATTTATTCCAAGATTGACGACCTGCCGCCAGCAAAATACAATCCGGGCAGCAGCGTGAAGAACAGCTTGATTGCCAGCGGCTGCATTATCAACGGACAGGTGGAGAATTCCGTTCTGTTTAAGAAGGTATATGTGGGAAATAACTGTGTGATCAAGAATTCCATCATTCTGAATGATGTATACTTAGGCGATAACGCCCATATCGAGAACTGTATTGTTGAGAGCCGCGATACCATCCGCGCGAACTCCTACCACTGCGGAGAGGACGGCATCAAGATTGTGATCGAAAAAAATGAGAGATATGTAATCTGACAGCTTGCATATACGAGGCTGACAAAGGGGGAAATTTACCATGAATATAACAGATGTAAGAGTACGAAAGGTAGCGAAAGAAGGCAAAATGAAAGCGGTCGTATCCATCACGATCGATGAGGAGTTTGTCGTACATGATATCAAGGTCATTGAGGGAGAGAAAGGTCTCTTCATTGCAATGCCGAGCCGCAAAGCGACAGACGGCGAATACCGTGACATCGCGCATCCGATCAATTCTTCCACCAGAGAACGCATCCAGAGCATTATCCTGGAGAAATATCAGAAAGCAATGGAAGCGGAAGCGGCAGAAGCGGAATAACGGGGGTTTTTCGTTTCGAGGACTTTTTTTGGTCAGGTATCTATATATGGGGCTGTGTCGGAAATGACAGTGACATTTGGGGGATAACAGTGGTATAATGGGCAGGACGCATCTGCGGGGGCAGATACGTCCTGTTTTGCGATTGCCCCTGTAATATATGCCGCCTAATCGGCGGCGGACTTTTATAAGAAGGAGATTATGTATGGAAAAATACCTGCCTCATGCCTTTGAGAAGAGAATGAAGGAAATGCTGGGTGAAGAGGAATTTGCCGAATATATCAGAAGTTATGATGACGAGCGCCAGTATGGGCTTCGTGTAAACACGCTCAAGTGTACGCCCCAGGAGCTGGAGCAGAGCGGTATATTTGGTGTAAAAAGAATACCGTGGGTGGAAAACGGATTCTTCTATGACGGGGAAGAGCGCCCGGCTCGTCATCCCTACTACAGCGCAGGCGTCTACTATCTTCAGGAGCCCAGTGCCATGACGCCTGCTTCCCGGCTTGAAGTTCATCCCGGAGAGCGCGTGCTCGATTTGTGCGCCGCACCGGGCGGGAAAGCGACAGAGTTGGGCGCCAAGCTGCAGGGCAGGGGAATCCTGGTGGCGAATGATGTCAGCAATTCGCGTGCCAGAGCACTGCTCAAAAACCTTGAACTCTTTGGCGTGAAAAATGCATTTGTGACGAATGAGCTGCCCGGCAAACTGGCGTCATGCTTTCCGGAATACTTTGACCGCATTCTCGTGGATGCGCCATGCTCCGGAGAGGGCATGTTCCGCAAGGACCCCGCAGTAGCAAAAGCATGGGACGAAGAGCGCCCGGAATACTTTGCAAAGCTTCAGCGCGATATTGTTTTAAGCGCCAGCCGTATGCTGCGTCCCGGAGGAACCATGCTTTATTCCACCTGTACATTCGCAAAAGAGGAAAACGAGGGTACTATCAGTTGGCTGCTTGGCGAATGTCCTGAGCTTCATCTGGAGGAGATTAAGTCCTATGAAGGATTTTCGGAGGGAAGACCCGAGTGGGGAGACGGCAGAGAGGAGCTGAGAAAGTGTGTTCGGATTTTCCCCCACAAAATGCACGGAGAGGGACATTTCCTCGCGCTGCTGCGAAAAGACGGGGACAGCCGCTGGAACGGTCCGGTGCAGAAGACGGTTCCCGTGGATAAAAAATCATGGGGGATTCTGGAGGATTTTCTCAAGGATGTGCGTGGTGAGATCGACAGGAAACATGTCGAAATCCGTGCCGGAAAGGTCTATCTCGTGCCGGAGCTGCCCGAGACTGCGCGCGGCATTCATTTCCTGAGAAACGGTGTGTTTTTAGGGGAATTGAAAAAGGACCGCTTTGAACCTTCTCAGCCATTTGCCATGACGCTTGCAGCGGATCAGTATGATTCTGTCCTGCGCTTAAAGCCTGAGGATGAGCGGCTGGAGCGTTATCTGCGGGGGGAAACAATCTATGTGCAGCCGGGAGAGTGTGCCCGCGAAAAAGGCTGGCAGCTTGTCTGCGCGGATAATTACGCCCTGGGCTGGGGCAAGCTGGTCAACGGTGTTCTGAAGAATAAATATCCTGCGGGCTGGAGAAAAAATTGAGAAGTATGCTGTGTAAATGTTACAAAAATGTTACAAAAAGTGAAAAAGCACTTTCTCTTTCCCTGCTCATGTGATATAATAAACAGGAATACTGCGAAAAGGCAGTACAAGGGGAGTGCGCAGAGTGAAAGATCCTCGCAGCAGCTGCCAGATGAACATGCAGGCATGTCCGCATGGCTCGCTGCATGGGGGAATAAACTGCGCCGCCGTCTGAAAAAGAACGGACGAGAAAGAAAACACAGCACCGGGAGCGTATTTCAGGGGAGCAAAGAGAGCCTGCCGGAGGCTGTACATAGAGGTATGTATGAATGAAAATGAAGAAAATGCTAAGCGCTGTTCTGGCGTCAGTACTCGTGATTGGTTCCGTTACCCCCTGTTTTGCAAGTTCGACTCAACAGAAGATTGATGAGGCAAAACAACAGAAGCAGGAAATGGAATCCTCAATCTCAGAGGCACAGGATAAGATTGATGCATTGGAATCAAAGAAAGGGCAGTCCGAGTCATATCTGGAAGAATTGAACGGACAGCTTGAGGAACTGAAGAACAGCCTGCAGAAGCTCCAGGATGACTATGATGATAAGCAGGAGGAGCTCGGACAGGTACAGCAGGAATTGGAAGAAGCAAAAGAGAGCGAAGCACAGCAGTACAAAGATATGAAAATTCGTATCCAGTATATGTATGAAAATTCCAGCACGAGCTATGTGGAGATGTTTCTCTCCGCTGACAGCATATCGGAATTTTTAAGCCGTGCAGTCAACATCGCACAGCTCTCAGAATACGACAGAGAGCTTCTGGATCAATACCAGGAGACGAGAGAACAGATCGCTGAGAAGGAAAAGCAGGTTATTCAGGAGAAGGAAGAGATCCAAGAGCTGCAGATCCAGAGTCAGGACAAGCAGGAAGAGGTAAGCGAGCTGATCGAGGCGACATACAATGAGATACGTTCCTACCAGGATAACATCAGCCAGGTACAGTCTGAACAGGCAGACCTGCTGGCTCAGGTGAGCGCCCAGGAGGAAGAGATCAACAGCCTGATCCGTCAGGCAAAAGAAGAAGAGATTGCGGCCCAGAAGGCGGAAGAAGAGGCGCAGCGCCGAAGAGAAGAGGAGGAAGCGGCGAGAAAGCAGCAGAGCAGCTCCTCGGGCTCAGGAAGCAGCACTGTGCAGACGCCCCCGCAGAATGAGACGGAAGAGAGTACCGAGGATAGCGGCAATTCCGGACAGGGCAAATATCTCGGAAGATTCCGCCTCACATCGTACTGTCCCTGCCCGATCTGCTGCGGAAGCTGGTCAGGAGGACTAACAGCCAGCGGAACCGTACCCACCGCCGGCAGAACCGTTGCCATGGGCGGAATACCATTTGGTACAAAGCTGCTGATCAACGGACACGTCTATACTGTTGAGGACAGAGGAACTGCATACGGTCATGTGGACATCTTCAATAACACACATTCCCAGGCACTTGCCTTCGGAAGCCAGTATGCAGATGTATATTTGGTCGAATAAGCTGTACAGACATCTACATAATCCGCCCGCGGCACGCGGCTTACGCTGCCCGGGCGGAAAAAATGGAAAAAACGAGAAAAATTAAAAAATAGGTATTGACAAACGACAATTTTTCTATTAAAATGTTCAGTGTTGGCGGTAATCACCAGCAAACATCGAAGCGTGGCTCAGTTTGGTAGAGCGCTGCGTTCGGGACGCAGAGGTCGTGGGTTCGAATCCCGTCGCTTCGATTTCCTTGACTTTGGCGAGACTCTTTGAGAGTTTCGCTTTTTCCTTTTTTGCGGACACAGAAATGTGACTTTATCACTTACAGATTAAAAAAAATGGGTATAATAAAGACAACACTTGAAACACAGAAAGAATACAGAGAAAAGGAGAGATTCATATGTCAGTAATCACAATCACAAGCGCAAACTTTGAACAGGAAGTATTAAATTCCAATAAACCCGTCCTCATTGATTTCTGGGCATCCTGGTGCGGTCCCTGCAAAATGCTTTCTCCGGTAGTAGATGAAATCGCTGAGGAAGTAGATGACGTAAAAATCTGCAAGATCAACGTAGACGACGAACCGAACCTGGCGTCTAAGTATCAGGTTATGAGCATTCCGACACTGGTTGTAATTGAGAACGGAGCAGAGGTACGCAGATCTGTGGGAGTACAGCCCAAGGCGGCGATCCTTGGAATGATCGGAAAGTAATAGAATTAAATAAACGACAGATAACAGAAAAAGAACCGGTACACAGAAACAAATCGCGGGAGAAGAGCGCGAGGAGGAGAGAGATGTGTGCAGGTTCTCTTTTTATGTGATGGAGATGTGCGGCGAGGGAGAACTGAGAAAATTTAGTGAAAAAACTGGGAAATTCGAGAAATTTGGAATATATGTACAAAAGAAAACGGGAATCCAGGGTGATCCTCAAACTTTAAGGGAGAATAGGGGAGGAAAATTTTGTAGATGAGGAAGTTTTTGGAATTGTGTAAAATTGGGAAAAATTGATGGATTTTTAGGGGTGGAGCGGAAAGAGGGTAAATTTTTCTGAGGTAGGAAAATGGGGGTGGGTACGGCGGTTCCTCTGGAAATGGATATAAATTTGGGTGCGGATTTTGAGGGAGAATTTGATAAAGATGAGACTTAAAAAATAGCAAAATAGAATGATTTTTCTAAATCCCATCACGGATTCGGGATGAGATTTTGCAAAAAAACACTTTGTATGGAACATACGTCGATATACAGAGAGACATCTATATGAAAGAGTGAATAATTTTTTATACTTTTAGAAAGCATTCTCATTCGTATAACTCGATATCATCTTAAGGAATATACAAGGATTCTTGTATGAAACACGCTATAAAATGTGATATCATTACATATTAATGGATTAAAATTGTGATGATAAGAGGGTGTAAAATAAAGTGTGTAAGTTGAGAAAAACAAATTTCAAAACTTACGCACTTTGTTTCTTTTACGGAGTGTGTTAAGATAACAGGAAAGGAATTGAAAAGGATGAACACACTTACTATGG
>CALWSC010000056.1 GCA_944384105.1 uncultured Lachnospiraceae bacterium
ATCACCATAGGGCATGACCCTGTAAAGGAGCTAAGCTGACACCCTGGTTATGGGCAGACGGGACGAAGGAAGTGAGGACCCTGCAAAGAAGCGGGAGATCCTGGTAGACACGGGAGGTGCGCCGCCATAGATGGATGGGTATACACAAGGCCATGTAAAGCGAAATATCAAGACGTTTTACTTCGTGTACCCAAAACCAGCTATTTTCGTATCAGATACAGAGAAATGTCCATCTCCACGGCTCATTCATCTGAGATAGTAACTTGAAAAATCCTTAATTTTAAAGGAAAAATCACTTGACAATATAGGGAGGCGACTTATTTATGGAAGAGACGAGACGCCGGACAACACCCTTCTCCACCAGCCCCGAGTACGACCGGAGCGCCTGCAAAGGCTGCGTTTGCTCCACCTGCTATGAGCAGGAGTTCTGCGACCGATGCAGCCAGTGTGAGAATCTCTCCCTGAAGAAGGAGAGCTGCTTTTCCTATGAGGGTGCTTATAATTATTGACAGCAAAGAATATCCCGCGGAACATTTTACGTTTTCGCGGGATATTCCTGTTTTATTTTACTTTTATTGCCTTATGAGGGCACATCTCCTGGCAGCAGAAGCAGCGGATGCATTTGCGGTAATTGTATACCGGGATATGATCTCTGCCGTTTTTGAAGGTAACCGCCTTTCCCTCCACCGGACAGCTCTCTACGCAGATACCGCAGCGGCGGCACTTCTCCTCCACGATATATGGCTTCTTCTGAAAGATTTTGAGTGCGCGAAGTGCGCTCCAGACATTTCTCCGGTAGCGCTCCCGGTCCACACGGTAGGCGGAATTTCCGTATCGCTGCACCGCCTCCTGCAGTGTTATCTCCCCGTCCGGAGTATACACCGCAATCTCCTCAGCTTTCCACGTTCCAAGCCCGTACTGCATCCCGTGCACGTTTGTCGGTACAAGCTGCGGGTCGAGATGCACCAAATGGCAGAACACTGTATCGAGCGCCACGGGATCTGTCGCAAGCAGCATCACGCCCATCTGCACCGGATCCCCGGAGGTCGGACCGTTGCCGTCCATCGCGACAATTCCGTCCATCACGTACAGCCGGGGCTTTAAGAGCTGATTCAGATCAATCAGCATCCTTGCAAAGCTCTCCGCATTCGGATAGATCGTGTGTCCCTTTGCCTTCTGCAGTCCGCAGACGCAGCCATACATATTTTTGACTGCTCCGGTCACGCGTTCGAGGGCATGCGTCTTCATTTTGCAGACATTAATGATCGCGTCCGCGGCGAGCACATCCTGTGCAAGCACAAACTGCTTCGCCTGGTGTCCCTGCGGATAATCCACCTTTACAGGGATGGAAAAATCTGTGACCGGAATTTTATACTTTTCCATCTGCTTTTCCATGCCAGTACCTGCCATCGTCTTGTGTGCCGTGCCAATGCCGCAGGAATCGCCGCAGACAATATTTCCGTATCCCTCCTCGCGAAGGATGCGCGCCAGTGCGCCCATTACCTCCGGATGCGTGATGACCGCGCGTTCAACCTCTGCCTTTCGTACAAGGTTTGGCTTTAACAGAATGTTCTCCTGCTTTTTGATAAGCTTTCCGATACCGCCCATTATCGAAAGACCCTCTCTCAGCAGCCGGTAAATCTCCTCCCCGTCGTATGTACTGCACGGCAGCAGCACCACTTTACTTTTCTCCTGTCTTTCCATCCGCTCTTACCACTCCTTCTTGATGTCTTTCTCTGAAATCCCGTAAGTGCTGCAAAACTCCTCCAGGTCACGCGCTGCGGCGATCAGCGCAACCTCCTCAAACTTTCCGCTCTCCCGGTTTCTGAAACCCGCGACCTTCTCACCGGTACAGATACTCGCGCGAATAACCGGCCGGTATTCCTTCAAATCAAACGCGGGCAAACTTCTCTTCTCTTTCTTTTTGAAAATCGACATTGCACTTTCCTCCCGTAATCCCGTCATCTTTTTATTATACTTTCTTCAGACATTTTTCACAATCTTTTTCCTTTACCTTCCTTCTCTTCCGGCGTATAATGTAAACAGCCGCAGAGCTTTATGCGCCCGCATAGCGCACTGCATTTGGTGCTCCTGCATTCATGCTGCCTGTTCGGCGGCGGACTCTCATGGCAGCAGTGAAGGCGGAAGGCTGAACGGTTACACTACAAAACATAAAAAGGTGAGGTACCATGGAAAATGAAATGCCCTGGCTGAATTCTGTCAGCCCTGAACAGTTTATTCAGAATACGAAGAAATTCAATGACCTGATGATGATGTACCGCTGTACTGTCCGTGAGATCCGCACGAAGCTGGAGGTACTTGATGACGAGTTCTCCGCGACGTATAAGCGTAATCCCATCTCATCGATTAAGTCTAGGATAAAATCTCCGATCAGTATCTATAACAAGCTCAAGAAGCTCGGCTATGAATTTAACGAGGAAAATATACGCACAAAGCTGCATGATGTCGCAGGTGTACGCGTAATCTGCTCTTTCATCAACGACATCTACGCGATTGCAAAACTGCTCTCCGACCAGGACGACATCACTGTGGTCGAAATCCGCGACTATATCAAGAACCCAAAGCCGAATGGTTATCGGAGCTATCACATGATTGTGGACATCCCGGTCTTCTTCTCCAGCGGCAAGACCATGATGCGCGCCGAGATTCAGATCCGTACGATCGGCATGGACTTCTGGGCAAGCCTGGAGCATCAGCTGCGCTATAAGCAGGGTATTGAGAACCTCGATAACTACGAGGAGATCAGCAATGAACTGCTTGAATGTGCGCAGAATGTCATCCGCACAGACAATCACATGCAGATGATCAAGGATATGATCGGCACCTTCAACGATATCTGATATATTGCAAAAGCCCCCGCGGCATGAGCTTAAAACGCTCGCCGCAGGGGCCTGTTTTTTATGGTTTATGATTTCATGATACCCGGATACCAAATGCATGTTCTTCCGGCTCCGGCATCATCTTATTACTGAATATGGCTGTGCAACTCCTGTAAGGATACAACTTCCTTGCTCTCCTGCTTCTGAACTGTCAGGATGCCGTTTGCACTTGCCAGCGCGCCTGCCATTGTCGTCAGATACGGCACGCGGCTCTTGATGCATGCCTTTCTCACATAGCTGTCGTCCGGACCATCCTCGTCTCCCTTCGGGGTATTTACTACGAGGTCAACCTTTCCGTTTGTGATAATATCGTAGATATTCGGGCGTCCCTCAGACATCTTGCAGATGTATTTCGCATGGATTCCCACGCTCTCAATCATCTCCTTCGTGTGTCCTGTAGCGATGATCTTAAATCCGGCCTTGTCAAACAGCTTTGCCACCTCGATCAGATCTCCCTTGTCGCGGTCGCCGACGCTGATCAGCACGGTTCCGGACAGCGGCAGCTTGCTCTTGGTAGCCTCCTGTGCTTTGAAATATGCCTCGCCTGCAGTCTTTGCAAGTCCCAGCACCTCTCCGGTGGAACGCATCTCCGGTCCGAGGATCGGGTCTACCTCCGGGAACATATTGAACGGGAATACGGCTTCCTTTACACCGTAATGCGGAATCTTTCTCTCCTTTAATCCCTCAAGCGGAGACGGAGCCTTCGTAAACTCAGAGGTGATAATCTCAGTTGCCAGCGGCACCATGGAGATTGCGCATACCTTGGATACGAGCGGAACGGTTCTGGATGCTCTCGGATTTGCCTCCAGCACATATACCTTGCCGTTCTCAATTGCGTACTGCATGTTCATCAGTCCGCGCACATGCATCTCCTCCGCGATCTTCTTCGTATACTCCTTGATTGTCTCCAGATTCTCCTCAGAGATATTTAAGGACGGAATGATACATGCGGAGTCTCCGGAATGTACACCGGCAAGCTCGATGTGTTCCATAACGGCTGGCACATACGCATGATTTCCGTCGCTGATTGCGTCCGCCTCGCACTCCATTGCGTGTTTTAAGAAGCGGTCGATCAGGATCGGTCTGTCAGGCGTCACACCCTCCGCTGCTTCCATATAGATCTTCAGATTCTCAGGATCATATACGACCTCCATGCCGCGTCCGCCGAGCACATAGGACGGACGAACCATAACCGGATAGCCGATCTTGTCAGCAATCGCAAGAGCCTCGTCCACATTGACAGCCATCCCGGCCTCCGGCATCGGAATGCCCAGCTTGTCCATCATTGCGCGGAACTGGTCGCGATCCTCAGCCATGTCGATGACAGCCGGGGAAGTTCCCAGGATCTTCACACCATACTTCTCAAGCTCTGCCGCAAGATTTAACGGCGTCTGTCCTCCAAACTGCGCGATCACGCCCAGAGGCTGCTCCTTCTTGTAGATTGCGAGCACATCCTCAAGAGTCAGCGGCTCAAAGTACAGCTTATCGGAGGTGTCGTAATCTGTAGAAACGGTCTCCGGATTACAGTTTACGATAATGGTCTCAAATCCCGCTTTCTTCAGCGCCAGAGCTGCATGTACGCAGCAATAGTCGAACTCGATACCCTGTCCGATACGGTTCGGTCCGCCTCCGAGAATCATAATCTTATTCTTATTCGGGCTTACAGGACTCTCATCCTTTACATGGTAAGTGGAATAATAGTAAGCGCTGTCCTCGGTACCGCTTACGTGCACACCTTCCCAAGCTTCCTCTACGCCTGATGCAATTCTCGCGTTTCGGATGTTCTCCTCCGGAACTGCAAGAATCTGACTTAAATATTTATCGGAGAAGCCATCGAGCTTTGCAGTCTTTAATACGCCCGGTGGCGGCACCTCTCCCTTGTACTCAAGCAGCAGCTCCTCCTCCTCGACGAGCTCCTTCATCTGCTCAATAAAGTAATCCTTGATCTTCGTAAGGCTGTGCAGCTCCTCGATTGTGGCACCCTTTCTGAGCGCTTCATACATGATGAACTGGCGCTCGCTGGTCGGCACGACGAGCATATTCAGCAGCTCTTCCTTTGTCTTGTCGTGGAAGTCCTTCGCCCAGCCCAGACCGTAACGTCCTGTCTCCAGGCTTCGGATCGCCTTCTGGAATGCCTCCTTGTACGTCTTGCCGATACTCATAACCTCGCCTACTGCGCGCATCTGCGTGCCCAGCTTGTCCTCCACGCCTTTGAACTTCTCAAATGCCCAGCGTGCAAACTTGATTACCACATAGTCTCCGTCCGGAACATACTTGTCCAGCGTTCCGTACTTTCCGCATGGAATCTCATCGAGATTCAGTCCGGATGCGAGCATCGCGGATACGAGTGCGATCGGGAAACCGGTCGCCTTGGACGCAAGCGCTGAGGAGCGGGAAGTTCTCGGATTAATTTCGATGACAATAATTCTTCCGCTCACCGGATCGTGTGCGAACTGGACATTGGTTCCGCCGATAACCTGTACTTCCTCCACGATCTTATACGCCTGTCTCTGCAGCTCTGCCTGCACTTCCTCGGAAATCGTCAGCATCGGCGCAGAACAGAAGGAATCTCCTGTATGCACGCCCAGCGGGTCGATATTCTCGATAAAGCATACCGTGATCATGTTATTCTTGGAGTCGCGGACAACCTCAAGCTCCAGCTCCTCCCAGCCAAGAATCGATTCCTCAACTAATACCTGTCCCACGAGGCTTGCCTGCAGTCCCCTCGCGCAGACCGTCTTTAATTCCTCTACATTGTAAACCAGTCCGCCGCCGGCACCGCCCATCGTATAGGCCGGACGAAGTACAACCGGATAGCCCAGCTCGTCAGCGATCTTGAGCGCCTCGTCTACGGAGTACGCAACCTCGCTTCGCGCCATCTCTATGCCGAGGCGGTTCATGGTCTTCTTGAACTCAATGCGGTCCTCACCTCTCTGGATCGCGTCCACCTGCACGCCGATGACCTTCACACCATATTTGTCCAAAATACCGGCCTCTGAAAGCTCGGAACAAAGGTTCAGTCCCGACTGTCCTCCAAGGTTCGGCAGGATTGCATCCGGGCGCTCCTTGGCGATGATCTGCTCCAAGCGCTCCACGTTCAGAGGCTCAATGTACGTCACATCCGCGATGCCGGGGTCTGTCATAATGGTAGCCGGATTGGAGTTCACCAGAACGATCTCATAACCCAGCTTGCGCAGCGCCTTGCACGCCTGGGTTCCGGAATAATCGAACTCGCATGCCTGACCAATGATGATAGGACCGGAACCAATAATCAATACCTTGTGAATATCATTTCTCTTACCCATAGCTCCTCCTGAATTCATTATTTTTTCCTTCTTGCTCAACTATAGAGTATAACATAACTCACTTTTTTCGACAATAATTTTACAATTCATTTCTGTGTAAAAATCACATACTCCTGCTTATAATTCCCCCACAGCGTACACGGCACCTTTGTAAAGTATACGGTGCAAAAAAGCATCTCCCTGTCGTTCAGCCGCGCTGCGATATCAATAAGCTCCTCGGTGAGCGGAAATATCAGCTCTTCGCCGCCGTCCATCTTCCGTATATACTCCTGCTGCGCCTCATCGAGCACCGAGAGCACGCGCTGCTTTGCATCCTCATCGAGGAAATGGTAATAGAAGTCGAGATACGAACCGTCAGCTCCGTTCTCTTCCTTTAATCTGCGCATATATGCAGCAGCCTCACGCTCGCCCATATGAACAATCTCCGATGAGTACCGCTCAAAGCCGTCCATAACGCGCTCCACATACAGCGCGCCTTTATCCTGCAGTTCCTCCGGCGTCATGGCGCCACCTCCTTACTTCTCCCGGCATACCTGGAAGATATAAAATTTCAGATAATACGACTCATCTGCCGCCCACAAGATCGGGTGATCCGGAGCCTGCGTCCGGTACTCGACCTGGCGGAGGCGCCTGTGTACATTATGCGCTGCCTGTCCGATTGTCTGTGTAAACAGCTCATAGGTCATGAAGTGCGAACATGAGCATGTCGCAAGATAACCGCCGTCCTTTAACAGCTTCATCGCACGCAGGTTGATCTCGCGATATCCCTTGACTGCATTCTTCACCGAACTTCTCGACTTTGTAAACGCCGGAGGATCGAGAATAATCACATCGAACTTCTCTCCCTTCCTCTCCAGTTCCGGCAGCAGCTCAAATACGTCAGCGCACAGAAACTTCACTCTGTCAGAGAGGTTATTGAGCTTCGCGTTCTCCTCAGCCTGGTGCACCCCCAGCTCTGACGCGTCGACGCCAAGCACGCTCTTAGCCCCTGCGATACCCGCATTCAGCGCAAACGATCCCGTGTGCGTAAAGCAGTCAAGCACCTTCGCGCCTCGGCAGAGCTTCTGAATCGCCAGCCGGTTGTATTTCTGATCCAGGAAAAATCCCGTCTTCTGCCCGTCCTTAACATCCACCTGATACTTCACGCCGTTCTCCTCGATCTCCACAAGCGTATCGAACGGCTCTCCGATAAATCCCTTGATCCTCTCCATGCCCTCCTGGCTTCTGACTTTCGCATCACTGCGCTCATACACACCGCGGATCTCGATTCCGTCCTCTGCGAGCACCTGACGGATCATATCCACAAGCTTCTCCTTATACCGGTCAATACCGAGCGCAAGCGACTGTACCACCAGCACATCCGAAAACTTATCCGCCACGAATCCCGGCAGAAAGTCCGCCTCCCCGAAGATCAGACGGCAGCTTCCCGTATCTGTCACTTTCTTTCTGTATTCCCAGGCATCCCGCACTCGTTCCAAAAGAAATTCATCATTAATCTCCTGATCTATATTTCTCGTCATCATGCGGATTCGGATCTTTGATTTCCGGTTGATAAATCCGCGACCCATCGGATAACCGTCGAAGTCGTGCACCAGCACTATATCTCCGTCCTCAAAGCTTCCGAGAATGCTCGCAATCTCATTGTCAAATATCCATGCGCCGCCCGCCTTCAGCGTGCGTCCTTCTCCTTTTTTCAGTGTGGCAACAGCCATTCCCATGTTTTCTTCTCCTCCTGCTTTTATCTTTTCCACTCCGGCGCAAGAATCCGCCGTATCGTCTCTGTGTCCATCGTTCCAAATACCGGATCATCGGCAAGCCCTGCAGTCAGGCAGATCTGTTCTCCGGTAAAAGGCTGTACAAACCGCACCGCCGCCGCGTGAAGCCCAAGCCTGCTTCCTGTCCCGGTTCCTTTTCCGTAAATGATATCCCCGAGAAGCGGGTGCCCCAGAGCTGCCAGATGCGCACGGATCTGATGTGTCCGCCCTGTCTCCAGCCGACAGCACACCAGAGCCGTATCCGCTCTCTGCGTGATTACCCGGTAATGCGTCACTGCCGCCTTTCCTTCCCTTTGGACTGCCATCTTATTCAACTCATTCTCATCCGGGGCAAGCGGGAGCCGGATGCATCCCTGTTTTACATCAAACACTCCCTCCGCCGCTGCGAGATACAGCTTTCTCATGCAGCCATTCTCCCTCTGTGATGCAAGGCGCGCAGCAGCAGCCTGACTCTTGGCCGTGACAATAATACCGGATGTGTCTCTGTCAAGCCGGCCGACCTCCCGCACTGCACAGCACTCTCCCCTCGCGGCCAGATACGCAGCCGCAAGGTTCGCTAGCGTGTCCCTGTAATGTCCGTGCGCCGGATGGCACGCCATACCCGAAGGCTTGCAGACTGCGAGCACATCCTCATCCTCATACAGGATCTCCAGACTGTCCCAGCTTTCTGCCGTCTCGGTGCGGGGCGTCTTTGCCTCCTCGAGCAGCACCTCCACGCTATCGCCCGCCTGTACGGTGTCATTCACACGCCGCCGTCTTCCGTTGACCGTGATTCCATTCTCTGTAAACTTTGCCCTGCGGATCTGTGCACGCGTAAGCCCCAGCCGCTCCCGGAGCAGCAGCTCAAGCCTTCTTTTTTCATCCCGCTCCTCTGCAGTAAAACCGATCATTCTTCTCATCAGACCGTCTCCCGGTGCTGTTTCATATAGCTTCTCAGTACGAACCAGAACCACACAGTCACGACGATTCCCTTCGCAATGCTCGATATACTGATGCTCCACCAGATGCCGTTAAGCCCCAGCGCCGTTGCGGAGAAAACGATTGCCATCGGAATACGCGCCGCATTTCCCAGCGCGCCTGTCACAGTCGACGGAATCGGCTTTCCAAGCCCCTGGAATGCCCCTGCTGAGGTACTCTCAATACACATGAAAAGCTGCGACAGCCCAAGGATGCGCAGATAGTCTGCCCCCATGGGCAGCACATCCGCCTCTGTGATAAAAATACGGAAGAAGAATTCCGGAAATGCGATCAGCAATGTACTAGTAAAGAGGCCCCACGCTGCCATCAGCCCCAGTGCTGTAACATATCCTCTGCGGATTCTCTCCTTCTTCTTTGCACCGTGGTTCTGCGCCACAAAGGCATTGACAGCCGTCGCAAAACCATCCGCCATCATCCAGGAAATCGACTCAATCTGGCTGCCGACCTTCTGTACTGCCACCGCAGCGTCGCCCCAGCCCGCCACGAGCCGGGCGATGATCATAGAAAGGCTTGAGAAAATCGTATTCTGCACCGCCACCGGAAGCCCGATACGCACCACGTCGATCACAACCTGCCTGCTGCTCTTCTTCTTCAGCTTCAGCCCTGAAAATATCAGCGCCGTTTTACCCGCATTTCTTAAAAACATGAAAAACACGATTCCCTGTGCCAGAACCGTCGCAAGTGCCGCTCCGGCAACGCCAAGTTCGGGCACCGGTCCTGCGCCGAAGATAAAGAGCGGATCCAGTACAATATTCGCTCCCAGTCCAACAAGCGTGGAGCGAAACGTCACAAGGCTCATTCCCAGCGCCGTAAAGATGCCGGTAAAGATCTGATTCATGAAGGAAAACACCATGCCGAGTCCTACAATGATCAGATATGCCCTCGCGTCGCTTATCACGCTTTCCTGATTCAGTTTGAAGAATCCGATCAGCGGGCGGTTTCCAATCACATACACCGCTGTCACCAGAAGGAATAATACCGTACCGAGCTGAAAAGCGGCGCGGGTGTAATCCTTAGCCTTTTCCTCATTTCCCGCTCCGAGCGCGTGCGCCGCCTTCACCTGCGCCCCCATCCTGGGAATCGTCGCAAAGCCGTTTGCCATCCACATATACATGCCGGCAGCTCCGACTGCCGCTACCGCGTTGCTGCTGACCCTGCCGATCCAGATCATATCTGTCAGATTGTACGCCATCTGTATCAGCGATGTCCCCATGATCGGAAAAGCGAGCCGTGCAAGCCCTTTTAAGATTGGGCCTTCTGTAAGGTTAACCTTTCTGTCCATCATCCTCCCCCGCCCGTCCGGTCTGCATTGCCTCATGCTCTCTTTTAATTTCTCTGTATAAATCCAGAAGTGTCCAGTTTACATTATGCTCCGTGAGCACCGCCTTATAGTCGATTCTTCCCACTCCTGCCTTTCTCATCCGCGCAAACAGCTCATCCATGCGCCGTCCTGTAAAGTTCTTCAATACAAGAAGCTCCTGTTCCATCTCCTGTGCGCCGCCGTCTGCGCCCTGTCTCTTTTCAAATCCATCCAGTCCTGCGAGAAATCCGACGCTCTCATACGCCTCCTCCCGCGAAACATTTCGGATGCGCACACCCATCTGGATGAGCACGCCTTTTAGCTTAGCTGCCGTCTTTGTCTTTTCGGGTGCATAATAAAGCACCATCTCACCTGCTGCCATACTCGTTCTCCTAACTTTTCTTCTACTGCTCAGACCGATAAAGGTCGTAATTGATTCTCTTATAGAACAGCCGCTCAATCTCCCCGTAGTCCCTGATCTGCTGGCCAAGGATCCACATCAGCTTCGCAAGCGTGGCCTCGAGCGTCATATCGTATGTCTCAAGAAAGGCAAGCGCCTTCTTGGCCTGCTGTCCGACCACATATGTGTCCATCTGACTGCCCTCGTACGTCACCTGCGTCGACATAACAAGAATCTTCGCATAGGACGGATACTTTGCCATCTCCTGCTCAAACGCTTTCAGGATATGATCCGGCAGTCCGCCCACGCCGAAACTCTCCACGATGATGCAGTCATACTTCTCAAGAATATACGGAATCAGTTCCTCATTCATCCCCGGCGTAAGCTTCAGCAGAAACACTCTCGTGTTCAGCCTCTCGAAAAACTGCACGCCGTCCATGCGCTCCTTCTCCTCAAAGTAATAAATCACAGCGTCGTTCTGCACCTTGCCGAGCACCGGAAAATTAATGCTGGAAAATGCATTGTAGCTGAATGTTGACGTCTTCTTTGCCCTTGTACCCGCGATAATATTTCCGTCAAATACCACGATAACGCCCCGGCTCTTCTCATCTAGCGCACACAGAATACTGTCGTGAAGATTCTTTCTCGCATCCGTGATCTCCGAGAGAATCGACTTCTGCGCCCCGGTCATCACAATCGGCTTTGCCGAATCCTGAATCATATATGAGAGCGCCGCTGCTGTATACGCCAGCGTGTCCGTGCCGTGGCAGATAAGAAATGCGTCATACTTTTCATAGTTTTCCCGGATCGTGCGCACCAGAAGCTGCCAGTATTCCGGGCTCATATTTGTGCTGTCAATACTGCAGACCTCTTTCGGAATGAGCTCGCACTTACCTTCAAACTCTCTGACATACTGCAGAAAGTCTTCTGATGAGAGCACCGGAGCCAGACCGCCTCCGCTCTCCCCGGATGCAATAGTTCCGCCTGTTGTCAAAAGCAAAATCTTCTTATTCATTATCATTGTCCTCACCAAAAAATACGGAGGCCTCTGCTGCCCCCGTTATCTCTGTCCGTCCGGATTCCCCTTCCCAAGCTCTTCCAGAAATTCATCCAGGCGCTTCAGTTCATCCCGCCCTATCGTCCTGCCGTTATACAAAGACGCGACGAAATTCTCAAGGGAATTTGCATACAGCCGCTCAAGCACCGTCCTGCTCTCCTGCCGGCAGTAATCTTCCCGGGAGACAAGCGGGGTGTACAGATTATTCCGCCCTGCCTTTCTCACTGACACAAAGCCTTTTCTCTCCAGCCGTGCCAGCAGCGAATTAATTGTGGTTGGAGCAAGCTTCCTCTCGGGGCTTCCATTTACCACAGCCTCAATGTCCATGCGGCTCATATCGGGATGGCCTTCCCAGAGTGCCAGCATGATATCCAGCTCCGAGTCCGGGAGCCGCCTGATTTTCCTCATGGACTTTTCCTCCTGTATTTTCTTCCTCAGCCGCACCGCTTTAAGATCCCCACACCGATCGGCCCGGGTCCTGTATGGACGCCGATCGTCGCTCCGATCTGAAAGCAATCCAGCTTTTCTTCCGTGATGCCATACTCCGCAAACTCCTTTAATATCAGCTCACGAAACTCTTCAAACTCCTGCAGATCCAGCCCGCAGCCCGCGGCAAAGCGGTATTCTTCCAGATGAATACCGTTTTTTCGGATATAATCCTTCGTATTTTCAATCGCCTTTGCAAGAGACTTTTTGCGTCCTCTGCTGATGCCGTCCGCAACCAGCTCCCCGTGCTCGTAGCCGATAAGCGGTTTGACTTTCAGCATACTTCCCGCGATCGCTGCTGCCTTGCCGATTCTGCCGCCGTTCTGCAGATATTCCAGATCATTTGCCGTAAAGAAGATTCTGCCGGTCTCCCGGATCGAGAGAAGCGCTTCCTCTGCCTCCTCCATCGTCCTTCCCGCGTCGCGAAGCTCCACCGCCTCCTTGACGAGCAGCCCCTGCAGACCTGTCGCCTCGCGTGAGTCCATGACTGTAATCTTCGCCTCCGGATACATCTCGCGGATCTCCTGCGCTGCGGTCCGGGCAGACTGCATGGAACCGCTGAACGCCGCGTTCAGGCAAATGCAAAGCACCGGAATCCCCTGCTTTACAAACGGAAGAAACGCCTCACCATAATCGCCTATAGACGGCATTGAGGTCTTGGGAAAAATCCCCTTCTTTTCCGCCATCTGCTGATAAAATTCGCGCACCGGAATATCCGTTCTCTCCCTCATATAATTCTCGCCGTCAAAGGAAACATAGAACGGGACTATCGTAATATGGGACTGCGCGACATAGCTGTCCGACAGATCGCACGAACTGTCGCTGACAATGTGAAACTTCATACTGTTTTCCTGCCCTCTCTGAGCGCGCTGCATATGAAAGCGCGCCCGTTTTCTATTCCCCGGATATGCCTTTTTATACGCCGGGAATGCTTAACTATGACAAGTGTAACATTTTCCCCTGCCCTTGTAAAGGTACACAAAGCGGATTAAACTTTTTTCCGCTCTTCCTCCTCGCACCGCTCAACCTCCTGCAGCAGCGTCTCCAGCTTGCGCTTTAAGTTCCGATCCGGTTTCCGGCTGAGTGCCTCCCGGCAGATTGTCTTTGCTTTGCCATAGTCCGTCTTAACCGCCTTGCCGCCCGCGTAGCACAGCGCGAGATGGTACAGTCCTCCCTCGTCCTTCTCATTTGCCGCCTGACAGTAGAGCCTGTACGCCTGTTCTTTGTCGCGCTTTACGCCTCTGCCAATCTCATAACACACGCCCAGACGGTCAATGGCTTTCGGAAAGCGCTGCTGCGCCGCCTTCTGATACCAATAGATCATCCGCCGCTCGTCACGCGGAACTCCTATGCCGCGGTCATAGCAGTATCCGATGCGGAACTGTCCCTGTGCATCTCCGCCGTAGGCTGCGATCTGGTAATAGCCCGCCGCTTCCGCTGCATCCTTCTCCACGCCCTCGCCATCCTCATAGCACTTACCGGTGTAGAGGCACGCCATCGGGTTACCCTGTCCTGCGGCGCGGCGCATCCACTCAAACGCCTTATGCTTATCCTCGCCGACACCCTTTCCGTCGTGATAGCAGAATGCGAGCAGTACCTGGGCTCTCAGGTATCCGCTGTCCGCCGCACGCCGAAACATCTCCGCCGCCTTTTTCATATCTTTGCGTACGCCTATGCCGTTCTGGAGACAATAGCCGTAATTACAGATCGCCGGTATGTAGCCCTGCTGCGCTGCCTGTTCATAGAGCCACACTGCCGTCCGCTCATCTTTCTGTGTCCCTACGCCGTTTTCCAGACACCAGCCCAGGTTATTCATCCCCCAGAGGTCGCCCATATGTGCAGCCTTCTGAAAACACTCATACACACGCTTCTTGTCCGACCCCTCTCTGCACGCCAGGAAATATCCAAGCTGGCTCCACTGTGCGGCAGTCATCTCTTTCTCCTCAATCGGCTTCATTATTCCTCCGCACTCCGGGCAGACTGTCCAGATGGACGCCCCCTCCGCCACATATCCGCATTTACTGTCCTCGCACGCATAGATCATTGATCTCTCACCTCTTTCCGCATAAAAAATCTCCGGTATCCCATACATACACCGGAGATCTTCTGCTCACTGCAACTGCTATATATTCGTTCGGCTTTCCCCGCCTGCACTCTCTTATCATCTGCTTTCAGTATATCATATCTTTTGACACAATGCCATGATTTTTATAATTTCTTCCCCTTTTTTCCCTATTATAAAGTCTATCCGTACTTCCTGCATTATGCGTATTTTCGTCATTTTCCTCTGTGTTTCTGAATCACTTCCTTAAAGTCCTTTAATGCCTCCGCATATCTGCGTGAGCTGGCATCCGGATTGCGGCGCAGGAGACGTGAGGCTCTCAGGGCAGAACGGCTCGGTCTGCTGCTCAGCTCGCGCAGGTCGCGCTCGAGCTGCTCCTTAAACCGAAGGAACTCCTCCGCCTTTTCCTGTCCGCCTGCGAGCACCTCGTTGATCTTGTCTGCGAGCGTCTGGAGCTGCTGGCGCTTTCTGGCACGGTACTCCTCAGCAAAATTCGATACAGACTGCCGCGGCAGTTCTTTCAATCCCTGCCACCGCTTCATGTACTCCTGATATTCGCTTCCCGTAAACGCCGAGATCGCCTCCAGCCGGTTCTGAATGCGCTGAATGCGCTCGTTGCTCTCGCTCCACCTCGTAATGATCTCCCGCAGGTCCATTGCCTCATTGAACGACTGCGTAAAGTCCACTGCCGCTGCAGCCGTGATCACGTACGCCGCAGCCTGCGCAGCATTGTCAGGAATCATCAGCACGAGATACTCGACCGGCAGGTGCAGCCCGCGCACCAGCGCAATCGAAAACACGCCCCAGCCGATTGAAACTCTCAGGCAGATATGCCCATTTAAATTCAACCGGTAATTGCTGTAATCCCAATATTTGACCTTAAAGAGCTTTTCCATACACACGCCTGTACAGTATTCCAGAATTGTCGCGCCGGTCATCCCGAGCAGAAAGATCAGCACCAGATTTTCACGCACCGGTATCGTCATCAGCAGTATGATTACCGCTCCGGAGCCATAGATCGGCAGCAGAGGTCCATGCATGAAGCGGCGGTTCACCCAGCGGTGTTTGCGCACCGAGACATAGCACGACTCCCACACCCAGCCCACAAAACAGTAAATAAAGAAAAAGAGCATCCATTGAGCCACTGTATAGTCATACATTTTATTGTTCCTCCCAGTATGTAGTACCACTACTGTAATACTTTCCCAATACTGCGTCAACTTACAATTTCTTAAAACTTCATGCAAAAAAATAACTGCCGCATTTCAGCGGCAGCCTGTTACAGATTAAATTTGTGCTTCTGATCCGATACCCGAAGTCTTGCCATCGCCCTTGCCAGCGTTGCCTGGGTGCGGTAATACTGAATCTGGCTCTGCTTCTGGCGGAGCTTCTCCTCAGCTATCTCCTTTGCCTCCTGAGCACGCTTTCTGTCGATGTCTTCAGGGCGCTCCGCGCTCAGAACGAGGACAGTCACACGGTTGTTGATGATCTGTGCAAAGCCCGCGCTCACAGCAGCAATATGCCACTTATCGTCCTCAGTCTGAAACCGCATCTCGCCGGGCACGAACGCTATCATCATATCCTCGTGGTGCGCCAGAACTGCTTTTTCGCCGTCCGCCTGGGGAAATACGATAATCTTTCCCCTGCCCTCATAGAAGACCTTGTCGCTCGCCACGATTCTTAAACCAAAACTATTTGCCGCCATGTCTGCTCACTCCTAACAGCTTATGCATTCTGTGATTTTGCCTTCTCGATCACGTCATCGATTGTGCCTACATTGAAGAACGCCCACTCCGGATACTCATCCATCTCGCCGTCCACAATTGCCTTGAATCCGCGGATTGTCTCTTTAAGCGGCACGTACTTGCCCGGAATTCCGGTAAACGTCTCCGCCACATGGAACGGCTGGGATAAGAATCTCTGGATCTTTCTTGCACGGTATACAGTCAGCTTATCTTCCTCAGAAAGCTCCTCCATACCGAGGATCGCGATAATATCCTGAAGTTCTTTATATTTCTGCAGCGTCTCCTGCACACGTCTTGCAGTATCATAGTGTTCCTGACCTACAACATCCGCTTCCAGAATACGTGAACTGGACTCCAGCGGGTCTACGGCCGGATAGATACCCTGCTCCACGATCTTTCTGGAAAGTACGGTATTCGCATCCAGATGCGCAAACGTCGTAGCCGGAGCCGGGTCAGTCAGGTCGTCGGCAGGCACGTAAACAGCCTGTACGGATGTTACGGAACCATTCTTCGTGGATGCAATTCTTTCCTGCAGCTCTCCGACTTCCGTCGCCAGCGTCGGCTGATAACCCACAGCAGACGGCATACGTCCAAGAAGTGCGGATACCTCAGAACCTGCCTGCACGAAACGGAAAATATTATCAATAAACAGCAGCACGTTCTGGTGCTCAACATCACGGAAATACTCCGCCATCGTAAGTCCCGTCTCAGCCACGCGCATACGGGATCCCGGCGGCTCGTTCATCTGTCCGAACACCAGCGCTGTCTTATCGAGAACGCCCGACTCCTTCATCTCCGTCCAGAGGTCATTACCCTCACGGGAACGCTCTCCGACTCCGGTAAAGATGGAATATCCGCCGTGCTCTGTCGCGATATTTCGGATCAGCTCCTGGATCAGGACTGTCTTTCCGACACCGGCTCCGCCGAACAGTCCGATCTTACCGCCCTTTGCATACGGTGCGAGCAGGTCGATGACCTTGATGCCGGTCTCAAGAATTTCGACAACAGGGCTCTGATCCTCGAAAGACGGGGGATCTCTGTGGATTACCCAGTGCTCTTCTCCGTCGAGCTGCTCACCGTTGTCAATTGTCTGCCCCAGCACGTTGAAGAGACGCCCCAGCGTCTTCTCGCCGACCGGAACCGCAATTCCCTTTCCGGTTGCCGTAACTTCCATGTCGCGGTGCAGTCCTTCGCTTGCCGACAGCATAATGCAGCGCACCGTGTTATTTCCGAGGTGCTGTGCGACCTCCATCACGCATTTCTTACCGCCGTTTTCGACTTCAAGGGCATCTTTGATGAACGGAAGGTCACGGTCCTCAAATTCTACGTCTACGACAGGTCCCATACCCTGTACGATCTTACCTTTTTTCATAGTGAATCTTCCTCTCGATTTCTTCTGATTGCTTATTTTGCCTTGCCTTTCTGTGCCCTGGCTCCGCTGATAACCTCTGTGATCTCCTGGGTGATCGCGGCCTGGCGGGCACGGTTATACATGATGGAAAGGTCATGGAGCATTTCTCCGGCGCTCTTCGTCGAGGACTCCATCGCCATCATACGGGAATTGTGCTCGCTGGAGTACGACTCCACCAGGCATGCGTAAATCATACCGATGACGTAATTGGGTACCAGAGAATTTAAAACCGCCTCTGCCGACGGGCTCATTTCAATCAGCTCGTTGTGCATGCCTGCGATATTTGCAAGCTCCTTTCTGTGGAACGTTGCTTTCTTAAGCGGCAGAAGCTGCAGCATCCGCGGCTCCATCGCCACTGCGCTGTCCATCTCTGTAAAAATGACATGAACCTCGTCAAGCGCCCCTGTCCGGTACAGTTCAATCATACGCTCTCCGATGCTTCTGGCACGGTGCAGCGTCGGGTTTTGTACCGTATACCGGAACGAAGTATCCACATCCGCATTCTTTTTCGCAAAATAATGGCGTCCCAACTCACCGAGCACGAACAGTCTGTGTTCGCCCGGCTTTGCCATCTGCTCCTCCGCGATCTTCAGAATATTGTGGTTGTACGCTCCGGCAAGTCCCTTGTCTCCCGTGATCACGATATAACCGATCTTTTTGTCCTTCTCAGCCTTCTGAGAGGACTCGGACTCAAAATAGATATGTTCAATATCCGGCACGTGTCTTAAGACACGGCCGATGGCATCCTGCATGGCAAAGTAATACGGCTCAGTATCCTTTAAGGTCTTCTGCGCCCGCTTCATCTTGGACGAAGAAATCATATACATTGCATTTGTGATTTTCATAGTATCCCGGATGCTCTTCATGCGATCCTGGATCTCTCTCATATTTGCCATATCAACACCCGCTTCAATTCTTCTCTTTATATTCCTTTGCCGCGTTTACGATCGCTTCTACAAGCTCATCCGTGAGTGCCTTTTTCTCTTCAATCTCATCGATAAGCTCCTTATGGCTGTCAGCCATCCACTCAAGCATTCCCATCTGGAAGCTCTTGATTCTGCGGATCTCCACATCAAGGAAAATCTTGTGCGTCGCGGCCACAAGCGTAATGACCTGCTGCGGCATGGAAAGCGGATTGCACAGCGGCTGCTTCAGCAGTTCCATCAGTCCCTTGCCGTACTGCAGCTGCTCCTTTGTCGCTTCGTCCAGATCAGAACTGAACTGGGTAAATACTTCCATCTCACGGAACTGAGCCAGGTCGATACGGATACTTCCGCTCGCCTTCTTCATCGCCTTTGTCTGCGCTGCGCCGCCGACACGCGATACGGAAAGACCTACGTTAACCGCAGGGCGCATACCTGAGAAGAACAGGTCACTCTCCAAGAAGATCTGTCCGTCTGTAATGGAAATAACGTTCGTCGGAATATATGCGGAAACGTCACCTGCCTGTGTCTCGATGATCGGCAGGGCAGTAATAGATCCTCCCCCTGCCTCCTCGCTTAACCGGCTGGAACGCTCCAGCAGTCTGGAGTGCAGATAGAATACGTCTCCCGGGTAAGCCTCACGTCCCGGAGAACGCTCCAGCAGCAGAGAAAGCGCACGGTATGCGACCGCATGCTTGGAAAGATCATCGTATACGATCAGCACGTCTTTCCCTTTATACATGAAATACTCCGCCATCGCCGTTCCCGCATACGGAACGATATACTGCAGCGCCGCGCAGTCGCTTGCAGTTGCAGATACTACGATGGAATAATCCATAGCGTCATACTTTCTCAGCGTTGACACAAGTTTTGCCACTGTGGAAGCCTTCTGTCCGATTGCCACATAAATACAAATGACGTCCTTGCCCTTCTGGTTTAAGATTGCATCCACTGCAATGGATGTCTTTCCTGTCTGACGGTCTCCGATGATCAGCTCACGCTGTCCCCTTCCGATCGGAAACATGGAATCGATTGCGAGAATACCTGTCTCCAGCGGTTCACTTACGGACTTGCGGTCTACGATGCCCGGCGCTTCCTGCTCTACCGGACGGTAATCCGCAGCCTCAATATCGCCTTTGCCGTCAATCGGATTTCCCAGTGCGTCCACAATGCGTCCGATGAATGCATCTCCGACCGGAACGCCTGCCTTCTTTCCCGTGCGGACGACTTTTGTGCCCTCACGGATCTCTGTATCTTTACCAAACAGGATACAGCCGATCTCATTTCGCCTGATATCCTGTACCATTCCCTTTAAGCCTGTCTCGAACGTTACGATCTCGCCGTACATCGCGTGGTCAATGCCATATACGGTGGCAATGCCGTCTCCGACCCAGATTACCTGTCCGACCTCGCGGTCTTTGCAGAGCTCGTCGTAATTTTCGATTTCCTCTTTCAGAATGGAAATAATTTCTTCTGAACTGATTGCGCTCAATTCATTCACCTCCGGATCATCTGGCGGCGAAGCCCGTTTAAGCGTCCCCGCAGACTGTAGTCATATTCTGTGCTGCCGACACGCAGGATAAATCCGCCGAGCAGGCTCCTGTCCTGCACCAGCTTAAGCCCTGCATCGCTGCAGCCGTACTTTGTTTTTAAAAAGCGCACAAAGCCTTCCTGCTGCTCTTCGGTGGGCGGCGTCACATACAGAAGCACTGCCTGAAGCTGGTTCTTCTGCTCTCTGGCATACGATTCCCATGCCTCAAAGATCTCGGGCAGATTCTCTGCTCTGCCCATGTCAGACGCCTTTTTTAAGAAGCTGTGCATTCTCTCCGGGAAAATCCGGTCTATCAGCACATGTTTATGCTCCTTTGCCACCGTAGGATCGGCAAGCACGCCCACAAGCTGCGGTACTTCCCGGCAGATAGCCATGGACTGCTTTACCTCCTCCTCGGGTATGGAAAGCTCATACAAAACCTTTGCGTAATTAAGCTCTGTTTGTGTCATAAGTTCCACCTGTCTCTTTCAGGAATTGATCATAGAGGCTGCTGCTCTGCTGTTCCCCAAGCTGCTCGCTTAAGACCTTTTCCACAGCACTTAACGCAAGTCCAGCGACCTGATTCTGGAGCTTCTTCATCTCCTGCTCTCTCTCGAGCTCGATCGCTGTCTTTGCCTCCTTCATGATCTTTCCGGCTTCCTGGTTGGCCTTTTCGATGATGCGGTTCTCCTCAGCCTTTGCCTTGTCTCTCGCCCTTGCGACGATCTGCTCAGCCTCGCCGTCCGCGCCTGCGAGCGCAGCCTCATACTGGCTCTTAAGCTCATTTGCCTTCTGCTGCGTCTGGCTGGCACTGTCAAGCTGTCCCTGAATCAGTGCCTCCCTCTTTTCGATAATGCCCATGACCGGTTTTACCAGGAAATGTCTCAATAACAGAAAGAGTACAATCAGGTTGATGACTGTAAACAGAAGATTTAAGTCTATTCTTAACATCTGATGTACACCTGCTTTCCTGAAATTATCCTAAGATGAAGATAATCAGGATACCGATAACAAAGCCGTATACAGCGGTTGCCTCTGCAAGTGCAGCACCGATAATCAGCGTACTTCTGATTGCGCCGCCTGCTTCCGGCTGTCTTGCGATGGCGTCCACTGCCTTGCCTGTCGCGTTGCCGATTCCAAGTCCTGCTCCGATACCTGCCAGTGCTGCGATTGCTGCTCCGATTGCTACTAATGTTCCCATGATCTAATCTCCTTTTTTTCGTTAAATTTTAATAATCTGTCCTGCATGTTCTGTCTACTCTGTCTCCATCTGTTCAGACATGAACAATGTGGTTAAAAATACAAATACATATGCCTGAATAAGTCCGTCAAACAAGTCGAAATACGCGCTGAACGGAATCGGCACAATCGCCGGTACAATTGCCTTTAACAGCTCCATGATAACGAATGCGCCCAGGATATTTCCAAAAAGACGCATACAAAGAGATACCGGCTTGATGAAGAGCTCCATAATATTAATCGGAAGCAGAACCGGAACCGGTTCGATAAAACTTCGAATAAAGCCCTTCAGTCCTTTCTTGTGGAAGCCCGAGTATTCGATAAGCACGATACTCATGACTGCCAGCGCAATGGTAACGTTCAAGTCCTTTGTGGGAGGCTTGAACCCGAAAATCCCAATAATATTGGACACTCCTATGTACAGCGCCACTGTCATCAGATAAGGGACGTACCTTCTTCCGTCTTTTCCGAGTATGTCGTCAAAGAAATGGAAGAGTCCTCCCACTGCTGCCTCCAAAGCGAGCTGTCTCTTACCGGGGTTTTCTACTTTCAGATTCCTGGTCAGAAAGATGGATGCGATAACCAGAACCGCCATGATGATCCATGTCACGACCACCGACTCCGCGATCCCGATCCCGCCGATGGAGAAAACTGTCTCACATTCCAGCTCCTCGATCAGGTTGTCAATAATACTGTCCGTGTAACTCCCTTCCTTCCTCATACGGCTTGCGCCTTTTTTTAATCATCCAATTTTTATCACTATTCGATTGATTTGTCAACAATTTATGGTTTCGCGTTTTGCTCCGATTTTCTTTCGTTATTTTTAGATAATTTTTCTATTTTTTTTCGTTTCATTTTTCTTTTTTTTATGCCTGCGCAATAGATTTTTCCTTTTTTTTACGTTCCACCCAATAGCGAAGCGCAGTTTTTCGTCACTTTAGATATAAATTTAAATTATTTTTGTACAATCCGCCCATTGGTAAGTGTTTTTTCTTATGCATACCGTATAGAACTCTCCTTATTTTCCGTACAAATAGTCAAAAAGGCTGTCTTGGAAATACCGTCACAATCCTGCGCTTCTCTACATCCACGAGTCCTTCCTCCTTCATCTTCTTTAACTCCCGCATCATCGCGCTTCTGTCAACTGCGAGATAGTCTGCAAGGCTGCTGAACGAGAACGGAAGCTGAAATGTCTCCCTGCCGTTTCGTGCAGCCAGAATCGAGAAATAACACAATAGTTTCTCTCTTATCGAACGCTGGCTTAAAATCTCAAGCCGCTCTGAGAGCTGCACCGCCTTGCGCGACATAATCTGCAGAGAATTATGCACGAGCTGGCTGTGAAATGTACACGCTTTCTGACAGCGGCGGATCAGACATGCGTAATCAAAAAACAATATTCGGCAGTTCTTTGTGCACACAACCTGCATGGTGCCTATATCAAAATTCTCAAATGTGAGAGCCTCTCCAAAGATGTCTCCCTGATGCAGATCTTCGAGAATCGTCTGTCTGCCGTCTGAGTGAATGCGCACCAGGTTTGCCTCCCCCTCCCGCAGGATTCCTATTTTCTGGCTGTCTCTGCTGTACGTACTGATCACACTCCCCGCCGTATACCGCTTTTCCGCCGCCTGAAAGCAGCGCATCATCTGAGAGCACTCCTGCTCTGTAATATTCTGAAAAATATTTGTCACCTGCTCCATCCCTTACACTCTCTCCTCGTTTTTGGTAAAATTCTGAAAAAAAAAATCGTGTTTTGTTGCAAATGCAACAGTATTATTCCACGTTTCGGAATATAATACTGGCATATAGTAAATACTGTATAACGTATCCGTGGGATTTCGCAAAGCTGTTCAGCTTTCCACTAATTCCGCGGACTGTTATCATATGGCACTACTATACAATACAAACCAAAGAAAGGCAAAGGTGAAAGAAATGAAAAAATATGTATGTGAACCGTGCGGCTATGTTTATGATCCAGAGGTAGGTGATCCGGATAACGGAATCGCACCGGGAACAGCGTTTGAGGATCTGCCGGAGGATTGGGTATGCCCGATCTGCGGCGTAGGCAAGGACGAGTTTACTGAAGAAGAGTAACTTTAAAGGGGGTACGAGCAATGGCAATTATTTTTGATGAAAGCCTGTATACAGGCGATGAGCGGATCGACGCCCAGCATCAGGAGCTCATCTCCCGCGTCAACAAGCTTATTGAAAGCTGCGAGCGGGGTACTGAGAAGCTGACAGCCGTGAAGACCCTGGATTTTCTGATGGATTACACCGACTATCATTTTTCAGAGGAGGAGGCACTTCAGGAGAAGGCGGGCTACCCGCAGCTTGAAGCGCACAAGAAGCTTCATGAGGATTTCCGCCGCTCTGTGGACGAGCTGCGCGAGATGCTTGAAGAGGAAGAAGGACCTACAGACGCATTTGTCGCTGCTGTAAATAAAAACATCAGCGACTGGCTGGTAAATCACATCCGCAAATGCGACACGGATGTGGCATCATTTATCAAGGGAAAGTAAATATGAGGTGACCACATGAAATCACTGAAACTGCGTGAGGATTTTTACTGGACAGGAATTATCGACAGCAATTTAAGAGTGTTCGATATTATTATGTATACGGAATTCGGCACTACATACAACGCATATGTGCTGAGATCCAAAGATAAGACTATCCTGTTTGAAACTGTAAAAGAGAAGTTTTTTGATGAGTATCTTGAGAAGCTTGGGGAAGTGACTGACGTTTCCAAAATCGACTATCTTGTCGTGAACCACACGGAGCCGGATCACGCCGGCAGTGTAGAACGGCTGCTCGATTTAAGCCCGCAGCTTAAGATTATTTCTACCCCGTGTGCAGCAGGCTTCTTAAAGCAGATTGTCAACCGCGATTTCTGTGCTGTCACCGTAAAGGACAACCAGAGGATGCGCATCGGCGATAAGACGCTGCGCTTTCTCCACGTCCCAAACCTACACTGGCCGGATACAATGTATACCTATATTGAGGAAGAGCAGATTCTCGTGACCTGCGACTCTTTCGGCTCCCATTACGGGTTTGAGGATGTCCTTGTGAGCAAGGTTGCTGACTACGAGGGTTATATGCGTGCGGCAAAGTATTACTTTGACTGCATTATCGGTCCATTCAAGCCATATATGTTAAAAGCCCTTGACCGTGTGCGCAGCCTGCATATCTCCATGATCTGCCCGGGACATGGTCCCGTCCTGGATGATAAGATCGATTTTATTATAAACACATACAGGGACTGGTGCACAGTTGTAAATCCAAATCCCCGCACGACGGTCATCATTCCGTATGTGAGCGCTTACGGCTATACACAGACGCTTGCCGAGAGGATTGCAGCCGGCATCCGTGCAAGCGGCAGCATCGATGTGCGCTGCTACGACATGGTGACGGCAGATCAGTCCAGAGTTCTTGAGGAACTCGGATTCGCCGACGGCATCCTGTTCGGAACGCCGACGATCGTTGGAGAGGCATTAAAGCCGATCTGGGATCTGACAACCTCAATCTTTGCCGGCACACACGGCGGCAAGCTCGCGAGTGCCTTCGGCAGCTACGGATGGAGCGGCGAAGGAGTGCCTCATATCATTGAGCGGCTGCGTCAGCTTAGAATGAACGTTGTGGACGGCTTCCGCGTACGATTTAAGCCGAGCGGAGTAGATCTGATTGACGCCTATGAATACGGCTATAATTTCGGCTGTCTGCTTCAGAATAAGGAGAATCCGAAGAAGTCCGGACGCACGCATCTCGTAAAATGCCTTGTGTGCGGCGAAATCTTCGATGCCTCTCTTGATGTTTGTCCGGTCTGCGGTGTGGGAAGGGAAAATTTCGTTCCATACGATGAGGAGGTGAACACCTTCTCCAACAATACGGATAACTTCTATGTGATCCTTGGAAACGGCGCTGCCGGTCTCAGCGCGGCAAAGGCGATCCGTGAGCGCGATAAGACAGGCTCCGTCCTGATGATTTCCAATGAGCCGTACAGCGCTTACAACCGTCCGATGCTCACCAAATCCATGATGGCAGAACTTGAGCCGGATCAGATTGCTGTGGAAGACGCATCGTGGTATGAGCAGAATAACATCATTCAGCTTCTCTCCGCCGAGGTGACAGCCATCGATACTGCACAGCACGAGGTTCACTTCTCGGACGGCAACAAAGTCCGCTATACGAAGCTTATCTACGCTCTTGGCTCCGAGTGCTTTATTCCGCCGATTCATGGCATCAACAAACCTGAAGTCATTGCAATCCGCCGTATCGAAGACACAAAGAGGATTGCCAGGCTGCTTCCGTCTGTCAGAAATGCAGTCGTAATCGGCGGCGGCGTACTTGGCCTGGAAGCCGCATGGGAACTCAGAAAGGCTCATGTAAACGTTACCGTGCTGGAACTTGCTCCGCAGATTATGGGGCGTCAGCTCGACGATGAGGCAAGCCGGATGCTCACCGCCATCAGCGAGGGAGTCGGTATTTCCATCCGCACTGCAGTAAATATTGATGCGATTGAGGGAGCCGATAAAGTCACAGGCGTCCGTCTGGGCGACGGCACTTCCCTTGCAGCAGATCTTGTAATCGTATCCTGCGGCGTCCGCGCAAATGCAAGGCTTGCCGGTGAAATCGGGCTGACAGTCAACCGCGGAGTGGTCGTTAACAGCAGGATGGAGACTTCCATGTCAGACATCTATGCCTGCGGAGACTGCGCGGAGTATAACGGCATCAACTATGCGATCTGGCCTCAGGCGCTTGCGCAGGGCAAGGTAGCTGGAGCCAACGCAGCAGGCGATTCTCTGGAATACACAACCGTTCCCGCAGCGCTTACGTTCCATGGCATGAACACTGCACTCTATGCAATCGGGGACACCGGCAAGAACCCCAACGTAATCTATAAGACTGTGGAGTTTAAGGACATCGGCAGGAAGCAGTATGAGAAATACTACTTCTTCAACAACCGCCTCTGCGGAGTAATCCTGATTGGAGACGTATCCAAAATGGCGGAGGTTACGGCTACCTTTGAGAAGAAGGCATCCTTTAAAGAAATGTTCCGTTAAAGTATAAATTTAAGAGGAGAGCCTCACGATTGGCCCTCCTCTTTTTCTAACCGTTCCAGATCCCTTAAAATATTAACTCTCTCTGAAATTCCTGCAGATCACGTCGGTCTCCCCCTCCTCACCGGATCTGAAATCCTCTCTCCTTCTGCAGTGCGGCTGCAGATACTTCATAACGTTCCACTTCGATAAAACGCTCTCTGCACATATGCATGATCAGGCATTCAATCCGGTCTGGGCTGCCCTGTACCTCCATCGTCACGCTTCCGTCCCAGCCATTCTCAACCCATCCGGTGAGTCCCAGCTCCAGTGCATTGTTTTTGGCACGATAGCGGAAGCCCACTCCCTGCACTCTTCCGTAAAATACAATTCTTCTTCTGACCCCTGATTCCTTCTCCTGTACTGTTCTCATTTCCCTATCCTCTTCTTCCTTCTCTCCAGGTACTCCTCCATAGTGAGCGGCCGGCACTCCTGATCTGCTGCGTCCTCCCAGATCATCGCAAACTGGCTCCCGCACCTCTCAATCTCTCCCAGCACCATCGCCGCTTTCTTCTCATCAAGATACCAGTTTTCTCTGTTAATCCCCGTATCCGACGGACAGACGTAAAAGTCCGTGTCCGGAAAAACGAGCTGATAATACATCCTGCACCGCCTCGCGTGGTATGCCTGGCAGCAGATAATCGCCCGCTTCGGCATAATCCCGCGGGATTCCAGAAGCTGCCGCGAATAAACCGCATTCTCATATGTGAACGTCGCCTCCTGCTCCTTCAGAACAGCATTTGGGCTGACACCGTTTGAAACCAGTACATCCGCAAGGAAGTCCGCTTCTGTAGCATAATCCCCGCTGTAGCGATCCGTCTCACACAGAACCCCCTCAAATCTGCCCGCTGTGATGCTGAACTTTCCCGACGGCACCGTGATGGGCGCAAATCCCTCTCTCCAAAGCTTCGCCGCATGCTCCGCCATCTGCGGATACCGGTTCCCCGGAATAAAGATCACATCTGACTGCTGGGGCTCGTCCTGTGCAAACACAAAGTCTGTAATGTTTTTAAAAAATCTTTGGTTCATACAAATCTCCTTCTTCTGAACTCTATCATACCACACTTTATGAACAAATGAAATATGTATCAGGGATCGCTCTCCGCGACCCCCTGCACTTACATTGTAATAACAGTCGCATACCCCGCACGGCGCAGCTTCTGTTCCATCATGACTGCGTTTTGCAGCTCCTGATATACGCCGGTCTGCACACGGTACAGTCCGTTCTGATCCACGATATATGACGGAAATCCCTGCTCCAGAAGCTCCTGCAGCATCTCCTGCGCATACCGCTTCTCCCGGAAAGCCCCGGTCTGTACGCGGTACTCCATTTTCTGCTCCTGTATCTGCTCATTTTCGCGCAGTGTGCCCAGAATACCGTCCGCAATCGCCTGCGCGATCTCCTGCTCCATAGCATCAAATTTCTTATTATCCTCATCGTTGTTCAGAAATCCGACCTCGACAAGCACGGCGGGCATCTTTGTTCTTCTGAGTACCACAAGCCCCGGGCGCGCCTTCACTCCAAGCTCTTTAAATCCCAGTTCTCCGAGAGCTCCCAAAATATTCTCAGCCATCTCAAGCTTTATGCCCGACTTATCGTATACAAGCGTCTCTACCCCGTCGTACTGGTTCGGATTCTCGCTTGAATTGCGGTGTATCGAGATAAAATAATCCGCATTTGCCCGGTTTGCAATCTGAGCCTTCTCAAACGGTGTCTGATATACGTCCGTCGTCCGTGTATAAACCACATCAATCCCGTTATCTTCCAGGATTTTTCCCAGCTTCAATGCCACGGCGAGCGTATCGTCCTTCTCCTGCCGTCCCTGATACACCGCGCCGGGATCGCTGCCCCCGTGACCTGCATCCACAACTATCTTTACTGCCATGCGGCTGCTCTCCTCTATTTTGCGCTTTTTCTTATCATATGCAGTCTTTCTCTCTTTTGACCACGATCTCCCTATTGCTCAAATTTCGACAAACTGTTACAATGGGTAGGAACCACTACGAATCATTTCAGGAGGACTGTCTGTTATGTATCATATTATTGTCAATCCGAAATCCAGCTCCGGCAGAGGCGCTCATATCTGGGCACAGGTGCGCCGAGAACTCGTGCGCAGGAAGATTCCTTTCGACGCAGTGCTTACCCGCTCCCGCGGTCACGCTGCCCGGCTTGCCGAGAAGCTCACTTGCCGTGGATGGGACAGTTCCGATACGCTGATCGTTGTGGGCGGTGACGGCACACTGAACGAAGTGCTCGACGGCATCTGTCTCTTGGCCGGCATTACTGTCGGATATATCCCCACAGGCTCCGGTAATGACTTTGCCCGCGGCACCGGTATGTCCTCTGATCCGATGACGGCTCTTGAACACATTCTTCACCCGTCGGTAATCAGCACGCTCGACGTGGGAACCGTTTCTTCCCCGCATCGGCGGGATCATTTTGCGATCAGCACTGGAATCGGATTTGACGCTGCCATCTGCCATGCAGCTCTCTCTTCCCCTGTCAAGAATGTGCTTAACCGGTTCCGCCTCGGCAAGCTCACCTACGCCGTGCTTGCACTAAAGATTTTCTTCACCTGCCCATTGGCGGATTTTACAGTATCACTTGATCATGGCGATCCGGCGCACTTTTCACGCGTGTATTTTGCCGCTGTCATGAACCTGCCGTATGAGGGCGGCGGCCTGAAATTCTGTCCCCGCGCCCGCAGAGATGACGGTAGACTCGACGTACTCATTGTATCGGGAGTCTCAAGATTTCGCGCCGCACTGCTGCTTCTTGCAGCCTTTGCCGGAAAACACACGCACCTTCCGGGCAGTCATCTGTTTCGCTGCAGAAGCGTGAAGATAAAAAGCAGTCTTCCGCTTCCGGTACATACAGACGGAGAATCTGCCGGCATTCAGTCCGAACTTACCGTCTCACTCGAGCATGCGCCTGTCCGGATAATCCTTTCCTGAGCTTGGGGAATGACTGTCACTGTTGTATCATATAATGTCAGGAGGTATATTTATGTACATTCTTATTGCTGCTGCTGTGCTGATTGTACTGGCGGCAGGATTCTATTTCTTTTCTATTATCCCGGATACATCCAGGCAGGATGAGTGCCGGGAATTTACCAAATGGGAATATGCCCACCGCGGCCTTTTCAACCGTGAAGAAGGCGTACCGGAGAATTCCCTCGAATCGTTCCGCCGGGCTGTGCTTGCGGGCTATGCGATTGAGCTCGACGTCCAGCTCACGCGCGATAAACAGCTTGTAGTCTTCCACGACGACAACTTAAAGCGTATGTGCGGCGAGAACTTCCGTGTCTCTGATCTGAGCTACCAGGAGCTTCTTGAATATCCGCTCGACGGCACAGAATATAAGGTACCGCTCTTTACAGACGTCCTGGAGCTTGTGGACGGCAAAGTGCCTCTCCTCATCGAGATCAAATTGCCGCATCATCAGACGACCTTTATCTGCAGCGTTGTAAACGATCAGCTCCGCACATATAAGGGCCCATACTGCATTGAGTCCTTCAATCCCCTGGTACTCAAATGGTACCGCGATAACTGCCCTGTTGCAATCCGCGGGCAGCTGTCCGCAAAGTTCAGCCCGAAAGACGGCTTCAATGCGCTGCTGCGTTTCATGGGGCATCATTTGATGTTCAACTTTCTGGGGCGCCCGGATTTTATCTCCTACCATTATCTAGAGTGCAGAAATCTCAGCTTCCGGCTGCTGCGAAAGCTTTTTCATGTACCCGCAATGGGCTGGACTGTAAAATCCCAGCATGCATATGAGAAATATAAAGGAGAATTCGATACCTTTATTTTCGACAGTTTCATTCCTGAAAAAGAGCGAAAGATTTCTTAAGAATCTCGAAACTTCGTTGACTTCCCAAAGCGCTGTGCTATAATTTTTCTATGCTAGATTACATATATGGGAGTGATGAAATGAAAATATCTTATTATATAAAGAGACTGCTGCCAGTGCTCCTGTACGGCGTATTTTACCTTGTGTGCTTCTTCTATCTGGAGCAGCGGCATGTGCGGTCCCACTACATCATACATACGGGAATTGATGAGCTGATTCCTTTCTGTGAATACTTCATCATCCCATATCTTTTATGGTTTTTCTATATTTTCTTGACAGTGGCGTATTTCCTTTTTCAAAAGAACGACAGCCGTGAATACTATCGGCTGATCCTCTCGCTGGGACTTGGAATGACGGTATTTCTGCTGGTGTCCTGGATTTTCCCGAACGGACAGGATCTCCGCCCTCTGCAGTTTCCGCGCGACAACGTCTTTACCGATATGGTGCGTATTTTGTATCGCGGAGATACTCCAACGAATATCTTCCCCAGCATTCATGTCTTTAACTCAACGGCATGCTGCATTGCGGTCTGTACAAGCGAACATCTGAAGAAGCACCGGGCAGTTCGATTCGGCATCATTGCCCTGACTGTACTGATTATCCTCTCGACGATGTTCCTGAAGCAGCACTCCATCCTCGACGTAATCTGTGCGCTTGCACTTAACTACGGAGCGTATGCGCTGTTCTATCGTCCGCATTTTGAATCTTACCGCGCAAAAGCTGTTGAGAAAAAACGTTTTCTTTAAAAGTTCAAATGGCGCGCCGCGCTTCGGAACGTTTTCCGTGCACGGCACGCCATATCCTATTTCTTCCGGATTTTCCCAACAATCATCAGTTAAATCCGTAAATTCTCTGAGCAATCTTATATGTGGCCACAGATACCTGTCTTCCGCTCTTGCCTGGAAGATTTGAGAGTCTTCCCAGCAGGCTGCAGCGCACCTGCATATACATCTTATAATCCTTCGATTTCATATATCTCCACAGCTCGACCTTCTTCTCGAAGTTTTCCTCCGTGTTGGAGCGAATCAGCATAATGGACGATACCGTCGTAATGATAGTGAGATAATTCAGCATATACTTTCTCAGATGCTTCGGCAGGCTTTTCTGCTCCGCCATGTAATCTATCATCAGTTTATTTACCTTGATCTGCTGATCAATGCGGCGGATCATCACATCCTCCTGCACGGACTGATCCTCTCTTCCAATGAAATAGCGGTAGAAATTCACATCCAGATAATACATGGTCTTCACATATGGAAACGGCACAAATGCCACCAGGTTGTCCACATAAAACGTATGTTTCGGCAGCACCATCCCGCTCTCTCTCAGAAGCTGTGTCCTGTAGATCAGGGAATGCATCAGCAGATATCTGCTCTTTCCCAGAGACTTAAAATCCTCCCAGCTGAAAAATCGGTCCGTCGGCAGGCTTGAGCCGTATCGCATAACTCTCTTCTTCCTGGCTCCCTGCTTCTCATAGACATAATTGCTGATCAGCATGTCAAGCGTCCGCGGTCCCCGGATCGCCTCATCCAGTACCGCCAGAATCTTACGGTACGCCTCCTCATTTACCCAGTCGTCGCTGTCCACCACTTTAAAATACAGTCCTGATGCGTTGGCAAGTCCGGTGTTCACGGCCTCACCGTGCCCTCCGTTTTCCTGGTGTACTGCCTTAATAATTGTCGGATATTTTTCCGCATATTCGTCGGCAATCTGTGCCGTCTCATCCGTGGAGCCATCGTCCACGATTATGATCTCCACGTCTTCCCCGCCTACCAGAAGGGACTCCACACAATTCTTCATGTAGGCTGCGGAATTATAGCATGGAACTGCAAAAGACAATATTTTCATCTCAAATCCACCTCATCTCTTCTCGTATTTCTCCTGCCCCAGAAGCAGGTTCATATATCTCGCATATGCGGCAAACGCTGCAGGCATCGGATACCTCTGCTGCGCGCTGTCCACATCCACGAAAATCAGTTCGTCCTCTGTGCGCTCCTCCAGAGCAGCAATACGAACCGCATAGCCGCGCATCCTCCACTCCACATGGGAGAAAATGTGGCGCGCATCCTCAAGCTTACGGATCTGAAGCGGCATAAGCCCGTATCCTTTCAAAAGCTTCAGAACCTCCTCTTCACTCAGATAACCATCAAAATTCGGAAATTCAAACATTCCCGCAAGCAGTCCTTTGGGAGGGCGTTTTCGCACGGCAAGATGCTCTCCATCCAGAATTACAAGAACCGTTCGTTCCTCAACTCTGCGCTCCTTAGCTTTTTTCTTCACCGGGAGTCCCATCTCAGTTCCGTGTGCCCTGGCAAGGCAGAATTGCCTAAGCGGGCACTCCCGGCACTTTGGCGCCCCGTTCGGCACACAGATAACTGCGCCCAGTTCCATGAGCGCCTGGTTAAAGTCTCCGGCGCTGCCCGCAGGCATAATCTCAAGCAGCGCTCTCTCCACACGGCTCTTTGTGGACTGCTTTAAAATATCCGAATCGTCCTCCGTCAGCCTGCTGATTACCCGCAGCACATTCCCGTCCACGGCAGGTACCGGAATCTCATAGGCAATTGATGCAATCGCTCCCGCTGTATAGCTTCCAATTCCGGCAAGGCTTTTCAGCTTCTCATAATCTGCTGGCAGCCTGCCGCCAAATTCCTCCATCACCTGCTTGGCGGCTTTCTGCATATTTCGGACACGGTTATAATAGCCGAGTCCTTCCCAGAGCTTCAGCAGTTCTTCCTCGCCGCACTGCGCAAGGGCTGAAATATCGGGAAGTGCCGTTGTAAAACGCTCAAAAAACGGTTTTACCGCCTCCACTCTCGTCTGCTGGAGCATAATCTCGGATACCCAGATCTCATACGCATCCCTGCGTTCTCTCCACGGCAGAATTCTGTGTCCCTTCCGATACCATGCGAGCAGGGGTTCTACAATTTCTTCCAACATAAGCTCTCCTTTGTTTTGTTCCTTTCTTATCATGCCACAAAAACTGCGAAAATGCAAAAAGATTGTCAAAAATTAAGAAAATCTTTACTTCTTAATTTTTTCTTGCATTCATCCTAAAAACTGGCTACAATGGGTGTGCGGAGAAATCCGCCTACATTATTAAAGGAGATTTTGATTTATGCATACAGACGGTATTCTGTTTGATCTTGACGGAACGCTGTGGGATTCCACAGAGCTCGTGGCAGAGGCATGGAACGAAGTGATCCGCAAAAATACACTTCTCGATCTGAATCTTGACGGTACGCGCCTGAAGCAGCTCTTTGGCCAGCTTCTGCCCGACATTGCAGCGCAGATCTTCCCGAACTGCCCAAAAGCGCGGCAGCTTGAACTCATTGACCTGTGCTGCAAAAGAGAGCATGAAGTGCTGTCCGAGACGTGCGCACCCCTCTATGAGAATCTCGAGCAGACGCTCGATGCACTCTCACGCAGCTTTCCGCTTTTCATTGTAAGCAACTGCCAGGCTGGCTATATTGAGACATTTCTCAAAACAAGCCGTCTGGAAAAATATTTTAAGGGTCACCTGTGCCCGGGCGATACCGGAGAGGCAAAAGCGCACAATATCGGCGAAATTATTCGCCGTTATGCGCTGTCCGCTCCCGTTTACGTCGGCGATACAATGGGGGACTATCTGGCGGCAAAGGAGAACAAGATTCCTTTCGTGTTTGCCTCCTACGGCTTCGGCACTGTCAGTGCACCCGACTGCACGATAGCGAAACCCATGGATTTGCTTTCACTCTTTGACAGATAAAAAAGGGGCTGTGAAAAAATGAGAAATCATTTTTTCACAGTCCTCTTTTTATACGTGAGCATATGTTTTTTTCTAAAAATGCGTATAACTCCCCCTTACCCCCATAAGTCTAATGATTGAATGGC
>CALWSC010000057.1 GCA_944384105.1 uncultured Lachnospiraceae bacterium
CTTTCCGCAGACATTCACAATAATCTTCGTGTCATACTGCTTTAAAAACGGAATGTCACGCTCGCAGAACACGTCGATTCCGGGATTCTGCAGTCCGATGGCGTTTAACATACCGCCGTACACCTCCGCAATGCGAGGTGTGGGATTTCCGGCCCACGGTACGTTTGCCACGCCCTTTGTCACAACTGCGCCGAGGCGGCTTAAATCTACAAATTCACTGTACTCTGCGCCGGATCCGAACGTACCGGAAGCTGTCATAACCGGATTCTTAAGCTCCACGCCGGCAATATTTACCTTTGTATTCATTATAACTCCACCTCCGTACTCAGGAACACCGGACCATCCTTACATATTCTCTTATTGTGCACATGAGAATGTCCGTCTACCTCCTTGGACTGGCACACGCAGGCAAGACATGCGCCGATTCCGCACGCCATTTTCTCCTCCATGGAAATCCAGCACGGAATTCCCTTCTCAAGTGCATATGATTTAATTGCGCGCAGCATCGGAGTCGGACCGCAGGCAAAAATCACATCTGCCTCAAGTTCATTTTCCCGCACAGCGTCGAGTACATTGCCAGTCGTACAGATTACGCCCTCCCCCGGATGCTCCACCGCGAGATACAGCTCTGCCGCATCCGCAAAGTCCTCAGTCAGAAACAGCTCATCGCGGTATCCCGATACCACCATCTTCTGCGCATCGAGCTGCTTTGCCGTCTCAAGCATCGGCGGGATGCCGATTCCGCCGCCCATAAGCAGCACGCGCTTTCCGTGAGCTTCCTCAAGCGGAAAGCCGTTCCCGAGCGGTCCCAGGATCTCTATCTGATCACCGGTGCTTAAATGCGAGAACTCCTCTGTTCCCTTTCCAACCGTACGGTAAACGATACGCAGTCTTCCGTTTTCCGCGTCGATCTCGCAAAGACTGATCGGGCGCGGGAGCAGGCGGCTCTTATCCGCACAGTACAGTGAGATAAACTGTCCCGGCTTTGCCTTTGCCGCAATCTGCTCCGTCTGCAGCCACATGCTGTATACGTCAGAAGCAATCTGCTCCTGGCTAATTACTGTTGCTATTTCCTTTCTCTTCATCTGTCTGCTCTCCCGTATCTTACTTTGCCGCTTCCAGAGCGCCGTTGATATCAGCAACCATATCGAGAACCGCCTGTCTGGACGCCTCCGCAAAGTTCTCAGCTCCGAACTTCGCGTACGCTTCCTGCTGGTACGCCGCAATGATGCCTCTGGAAGAATTTACGATTGCACCCAGTCCGTCATCGTTGAAAAAGTGTACAAGATCCTTGCCTTTGCCGCCCTGTGCGCCATAGCCCGGTACAAGAATGTAGCTCTTCGGCATGATCTTGCGAAGCACCTTGCCCATCTCCGGATAGGTAGCGCCGACAACTGCACCGATATAGCTGTACTGGTCTCCCATGTGCTCCTCGCCCCACTTCGCAACGTACTCTCCCATCAGTTCATAGACCGGGCGTCCGTCAACAAGCTTGTCCTGCAGCTCTCCGCTCGACGGGTTTGAAGTCTTCACCAGAATGAATAATCCCTTCTTCTCCTCCTTGCACACCTTCACAAACGGCAGCACGCTGTCTGAACCCATGTACGGATTGATAGTCGCAAAATCTTCATGAAATCCGGAATATGTCTTGCTTCCTACCTGCACTTTGCCAAGATGTCCCACTGCATACGCTTCGGAGGTGGAACCGATATCGCCTCTCTTGATATCACCGATCACTACGAGTCCCTTCTCCTGACAGTAGGATACCGTTCTCTCATATGCCTTCATTCCCTCGATGCCGAACTGCTCGTACATAGCGATCTGCGGCTTCACTGCAGGAATCAGGTCGCATGTGGCATCTACGATAGCCTTGTTAAACCGCCATACAGCCTCAGCAGCTCCCTCAAGTGTCTCGCCGAACTCAGCAAATGCCTTCTTCTGAATATGCTCCGGAATATACTTGAGCATCGGGTCAAGTCCCACTACGATAGGAGCTTTGGTCTGCTGTATTTTAGAAATCAATTTCTGAATCATCTTTCATCCTCCGAATTCTGTTTTATTTTTACCATTATCATACATGATTCTCTTCCGAAAATCAAAAGGTTTTTCATATTCCCCTTGACTTTCTGGATTTGCAAGAATATAATGAAGATATATTCAGACCAGTAACTAAAATATATATTGATGAAACGCTTCACCAGCTATACAAGCTTATATTTAGTTATTCTCTAAATGTAGGTTTATATAACTGGTGATTTTTTAACCAGTGAAAATGCTTTAACAAATCTTTTTTATGCAATGAATGGAGGTACAACTATGAACAAGGGAACTGTAAAATGGTTTAACGCTGAAAAAGGCTACGGTTTCATCACTGGAGAGGACGGAGCAGACGTATTCGTACACTTTTCAGCAATTCAGGGAGAGGGATTCAAATCTCTGGACGAAGGACAGGCAGTAAGTTACGACTTAACCGAAGGCGCTCGCGGAATGCAGGCTGCTAACGTTGTGAAATTATAATTTCTTTCTCTAAACCAAGAACCCCGCCGGAAACGGCGGGGTTCTCCATGTCACAGAACTCTTATTGGGCGGTATCCGCCTGGATCGACGCCAGATATTCCTGGATCGCTCCCGCGTCCATAACGGTCTGCTCGGGATTCTCCTTCTGGTAATTGTCTACCTTCTGATAGACAGAGAAACCGATCCAGCCCACGAACGCCGCTGCCAGAAGCCCCAGCCCCGCCATCTCCAGACGGTGCATTCTCTTCTGCTTTTTGATAATCTTCTGTCTGTTGGCTTTCTCCTGCTTATAACGGTCAACCTTTTCCTGGCTCATGGCATAATCTCCTTTTCGTTTGCTTCTGATATTTTACCACACTTCGCCCCGTTTGCAAACCCCGCCGCCAAACTTCTGCAGCACTTTTCAGATTACCACAATAATTCCGCCGTCGTTGGCGTACATTGAGCTTACGCCCGCCGTCTCAACCGTCACGGTCTCGAGCACCGGAATCCGCTCCAGGATTGCTTCCTTTACAATCTGAGCGCGCTCCGGGCAGTTGCAGTGAGCAATGCCGAGCCGCTTCTTTCCGCTGTCTGTCCCTCTCTGTACGATATAATCGACCATCTTCACAAGCGCCCGATTAATGCCGCGCGCCTGGTCGAGCTGGCAGATGGTTCCCTCCGGGGTGGAGCCCATTACAGGCTTAATCTTGAGTGCAGATGCCACAAACGCCTTCAGATTGCTGAGCCGCCCGTTCTTCCGGAGCGTCTCGAGATTCTCCAGTACAAAATACGTATTCTGCCCTGCAATATATTCCTCTACAGTGCGCACCGTCTCGTCAAAGCTCATCCCCTGCTCCTCGCAGTCCTGAATCCTGCAGGCGATCAGAGTCTCTCCCACAGATGCGCTTCTCGAATTAAATACATGAATCTTCTTGTCCGGGCACTGCTCCAGCGCCAGGCTTCTACCGAGCATCGCACTGTTATAGGAACCGCTCAGCTCAGAGGAAAGTGTCACTGCATACAAATGATCTGCATCTTCCATAAAAAAGTCCTGGTAAATCTCCGGCGACGGACAGGAAGACTTCGGACACTCCGGGGAAGCCGCAACCTTGCGCAGGAACTCCGCCTGGTTAAATGTCTCATCGTCAATGATCTGCTCGTGTGATACCTCGAGCGTCAGAGCCGCTGACGCAAACCGGGGATCTGCCTTCATCTCTGCGGTCCTCTCGCCGCAGCTATCTAAAATAATTTTAAAACTCATAGCCGCCTCCAAAAAGCAACGGCTTTTTCTCTCTTCTGACAGCCGTTGACAACTTCTACTTCTTTATTTCTACTACAAGTAGTTTTCAATACTACATAAAATATACTAGCATACTTTCGGGGGTTTGAAAAGCATTTTTTTGGTAATGGTTGTACTTTCGCAAAAAATTCAGTATAATTTCATGAGACACTGTTCTACCCGGCAGAAAGGAGGGTTTTGAATGCGATATCTATTAGGCGGCAGCCTGTCGCCGATCAGTGCTTCCGGACAGACCGACCGTGATGCATCGGTTGTAGAGTTGATTTCCCCTGAAGAATGCATTCGGAAGTATTCTTCCCTTCCGCACTTTTCACTGCTGCAGCGCTGTCTGCCGACGCGCCAGCTGGAATACTGCAAGGCAGAGCTTGTCAGCGGCTGCGTGATCGGCACGCTCGTGATTCCCAATAAGGAGAATCCCTCGCACGACATGCTCGCTGTCGGCTACTATATGACGAGACAGCACCTCATTCTTGTCGACAGTGAGCGTCACCTGCCGGCACTTCAGCGCATGGCGGAGCAGGTTCCGCTTGTGATGCCTGCGACGATCGTCCACTTTTTTCTGGATTTTCTCGAATATCTGATTCAGGACGATATGCGCTATCTGCAGAACTTTGAGAAGCGTCTCTCTGTCATCGAGGATGTGCTGCTCGATAAGCCGCCGAAGAGCCTGCCTCCCACGATCCTGCACGCCAGAAGAGAACTCCTGGTGATGAATTCTTATTATCTGCAGATCATGGACATGACGGCAGTACAGCTTGAGAATCAGAATCAGTTCTTCACTGCGGAGGAGCTGCAGATCATCTCTGTCTTTTCCAACCGTATCGACCGTCTGTACGACCACACGCAGATGCTGCGGGAATACGCACTTCAGATCCGCGAGATGCACCAGTCACAGCTTGATGTTCGCCAGAACGACACGATGCGGATTCTGACCGTAGTGACTACGCTCTTCTTCCCGCTCTCGCTTCTCACAGGCTGGTACGGCATGAATTTCCAGAACATGCCGGAGCTTAAAAGCCCGCACGGATACCTGGTGATCATCCTTGTCAGTATCGCAGTCATCCTGGCGGAAATCTGGTATTTCAGAAAAAAAGACTGGTTTTAAATCATAGAGGTACGATATGCTTGCATTACAGATTACAAATTTAAAGGATTTTATGAATAAACTTTTTGTGAAAGAGACGTTTGACCGTTTCCTGCTCTCGGAGGCAACGCTTACGACGTTTGCAGTGTATCATGTGGACGGCGCATATCATCCGGAATTCTTCGGGGAGGATCAGGAGGAATCTGTCTTTCGCCTCTGTCCGTGGAGCCGGCTGCGTCCCGTATTCTTCTCCCTGATCAAAGGGAAGCATACGCCGCTTAACTTTAAAATTATTTTTCAGCTCTCCGATGCGGACACTGCGCGGCTGCTTCAGACAGATAATCTGCCGTTTCAGCCGGAGGATGTATTCGGCTTATATATGAATGTGCAGTACGACGGAGAGAGAGTGACAGTGACGACCGGGAGCTCGCTGAAGATCTTTACTCTGGACAAGTCTCTCGACGCTTCGTGGGATGCGCTAGCAAAACGTTTCTTTCTGCGCCAGGGGATTGATTTTTCATAAGTCCGCCTGCTTGTTAGCACTCATTTTGAACGAGTGCTAATTTTTTCTTGACATTTGATTTTCCCGGTATTAATATAGGAGTCATACGGGGGATGTGCAGGGTATACGTCCCCGAAACCTATACGAATATCAGAAAAGGAGTGTTTTTATCATGGCAGCAAAACATGGTAATCTTTCAATCAACAGCGATAACATATTTCCGATTATAAAGAAGTGGCTGTATTCTGACCACGATATCTTCGTCCGCGAGCTTATCTCCAACGGCTGCGACGCGATCACAAAGCTCAAAAAGCTTGAGGTCATGGGCGAGTATACTTTCCCGGACGACCGTAAAGATGAGATCCACGTCATTGTCAACCCGGACGAGAAGACGCTGAAGTTCTGCGATAACGGTATCGGTATGACAGCGGACGAGGTCGAGGAATATATCACACAGATTGCTTTTTCCGGCGCTACGGAGTTTCTGGAGAAGTACAAGGACAAGACAAATGACGACCAGATCATCGGTCACTTCGGTCTTGGCTTCTATTCTGCATTTATGGTGGCAGACGAGGTACACATTGACACTCTCTCCTACCGCGAGGGAGCTGCACCGGTACACTGGATCTGCGACGGCGGCACAGAGTATGATATCACCGACGGTGACCGCACAGAGGTTGGTACCACAATCACTCTGTTCCTCAATGAGAATTCCGTGGAGTTTTCCAATGAGTACCGTATGCGCGAGATCATTGAGAAATACTGCTCCTTTATGCCGGTCAGCATTTATCTGGAAAAGGAGAATGCTGAGCAGGAATATGAGACAATCGACGAGGATGAGCTGCGCGACGATGATGTGATCGTGGAGCGTATTCACGAAGACGCGAAGACTGAGGAACGCGAGAAGGAGGACGGCACAAAGGAAACGGTCGAGATTTCTCCGGCAAGAGACAGAGTCAAGATCAATAAACGCCCTGTTTCCTTAAGCGACACGCATCCGCTGTGGATGAAGCATCCGAACGACTGCACGGACGAGGAGTATAAGGAGTTCTACCGCAAGGTATTTCTTGACTACAAAGAGCCTCTGTTCTGGATCCATCTGAACATGGACTATCCGTTCAACCTCAAGGGTATCCTGTACTTCCCGAAGATCAACACCGAATACGATTCCATCGAGGGAACGATTAAATTATACAACAACCAGGTATTTATCGCAGACAATATTAAGGAGGTTATTCCGGAGTTCCTTATGCTCTTAAAAGGTGTAATCGACTGCCCGGATCTTCCGCTGAACGTATCGAGAAGCGCGCTGCAGAACGACGGCTTTGTGAAGAAGATCTCCGACTATATTTCCAAGAAGGTCGCAGACAAGCTCTCCGGCATGTGTAAGACTGCACGCGAGGATTATGAGAAATACTGGGATGACATCAGTCCGTTTATCAAGTTCGGCTGCATCAAGGACAGTAAGTTCTCTGAGAAAATGATGGATTACATCTTATATAAGAATATCGACGGCAAATATCTGACCTTAAAGGACTGCATCGAGGAGAATAAGGCGGATGAAGCTCCTGCTGAGACAACTGAGGAGAACAAGGACGAAAACAAGGAAAAGCCGAAGACCACAATTTATTATGTGACCGATGAGGTTCAGCAGAGCCAGTATATCAACATGTTCCGTGCACAGAATATGGACGCTGTCATTTTAAGACACAATATTGATGCCGCGTTCATTTCTCATGTGGAGCGCACGAACGAGGAAGTTCAGTTCAAGAGAATTGACGCGGATGTGACAGACAGCTTAAAGGCTGAAAACGCTGAGGATCTGACTGAGACGGCGAAGTCTCTGACCGATATCTTCCGCAAGGCTCTCAATAACGATAAGCTGGACGTAAAAGTCGAAATGCTCAAGGATGAGAATATCTCCGCAATGATGACACTCTCCGAAGAGAGCCGCAGAATGCAGGATATGATGAAGATGTACGGCATGACCGGCATGGATCCGTCCATGTTTGGCTCCAACGAGACTCTTGTTTTAAATGCAGGTCATCCGCTTGTAAAATATGTACTTGATCATCCGGAAGGTGAGCACACCGGTCTGTTCTGTGAACAGCTCTATGATCTCGCCATGCTCTCACACAAGCAGCTCTCACCTGACGCCATGACGAAATTCATCTCACGCAGCAATCAGATTATGATGCTGCTGGCAGAATAAGCTGCAGCCGCCAAATATCTATGCAAGTATGGCTGCCCGGCTTGTACTCCCGGAAATAAAGAACCGCTCTTAGAAAGCACCGGAATTCTCTCAATCAGAGAGTTCCGGTGCTTTTTCTTTTATTTATTATTCATATTTTTCCTGTTTTTTCGAAAATTGCATTGTGCTTTTTACACAAATACAGTATAATTATTCTACTGTAAGTTAAAACATTCCATAAAATATGACGAAAAGCAGTAAAGCCACTGTATTATTTTGGGTGATATGCCAACTCGGAATGTGGATTAAAATACAAAGGAGGTAGCTATATGCTCGATCAGAGTTATTACACGAAAGCGGATGAGATCATCGCGCACTATGGACGCAGTGCAAGCTCTCTGATTCCCATTATGCAGGAAATCCAGGAGGAATACCGGTATCTTCCCGGGGAACTGCTCACTTATGTGGCAAAGGAGATCGGGGTTACAGAGGCTAAGGCTTACAGTGTGGCGACGTTCTATGAGAACTTTTCCTTTGAGCCAAAGGGCAAGTATATCATCAAGGTCTGCGATGGAACCGCCTGTCATGTGCGCAAGTCCATACCGATCCTGGAGGCGCTTCAAAAAGAACTGGGACTCAGCAGGAAGAAGCACACGACAGATGATATGTTATTCACTGTGGAAACGGTATCCTGTCTGGGAGCGTGCGGGCTGGCACCCACAATGACGGTAAATAATGAAGTACACCCCTCCATGACGCCGGAGAAGGCTCTGGAGCTGATCGCAGAACTGAGAGGTGACAATGTATGACGATCGAAAACAGAGATGATTTATTAAAACAGCGCGAAATCGCGCAGAAGGAAATCGATTCCTATACCTGCCGTATTCTGATCTGCGCCGGTACAGGGTGCGTTGCCTCCGGTTCGGAGAAGATTTACCAGAAGATGCTGGAGCTCTGCAGGGATCTGCCCGGCGTCAGCGTGCAGTTCGAAGGTCATGTGCCGCATATCGGAACCGTAAAGACCGGCTGCCAGGGCATCTGCGAGCTCGGACCCCTTGTGCGCATCGAGCCGTACCACTACCAGTATGTAAAGGTTCAGGAATCAGACTGCGCCGAGATTTTTCAAAAGACTGTGCTGAATCAGCAGCCTGTGGAGAGGCTGTTCTATAAGAAAAACGGCGAGTCCTATGCTGCCCCGGAGGAGATTCCGTTTATTGCCCGCCAAACGCGCATCGTGCTTGAGAACTGCGGTAAATTTGATGCGGAATCCCTGGATGAATACATAGCTTCCGGCGGTTACGACGCTCTGTCAAAGGCACTCTTTGACATGACGCCGCAGCAAGTTCTCGACGAGGTGGACGAATCAAAGCTGCGCGGACGCGGAGGCGGCGGCTTCCCGGCCGGCCGCAAATGGAAACAGGTGGCAGCTCATACGGACGTTCAGGAGCACTATGTAGTCTGTAACGGAGACGAGGGTGATCCGGGAGCATTCATGGATGGAAGTGTCATGGAGGGCGATCCGTACCGCCTTATTGAAGGAATGACGATCGCAGCATACGCAACCGGTTCGCAGAACGGCTATATCTATGTGCGCGCCGAGTATCCTCTCTCTGTAGCACGTCTGCGCCATGCAATCCGGCAGGCAGAGGAAAAGGGGCTCCTGGGCGACCACATCCTCGGCACAGACTTTTCTTTCCATATGCATATCAACCGCGGCGCCGGCGCATTCGTCTGCGGAGAGGGTTCGGCGCTTACCGCTTCCATCGAGGGCGACCGGGGAATGCCGCGGGTGAAGCCTCCGCGCACTGTTGACCAGGGACTCTGGGCAAAGCCCACGGTTTTAAACAACGTGGAGACCTTCGCAAACGTCCCGGGCATTATCTTAAAAGGTGCTTCCTGGTTTAAAACCATCGGAACAGAGGGAAGCCCCGGAACAAAGACCTTCTCCATCACCGGAACAATTGAAAACACCGGTCTTATCGAGGTTCCGATGGGAACCACGCTCCGTGAGATCATATACGAAATCGGCGGCGGCATTAAGGGCGGCGGTGATTTCAAGGCAATCCAGATCGGAGGTCCCTCCGGCGGCTGTCTGACAAAAGAGCATCTCGATGTCGGTCTGGACTTTGACAGCGTCAAGAAGTACAATGCCATCATGGGCTCCGGCGGTCTGGTTGTCATGGATGAAAATACATGTATGGTAGAAGTTGCACGTTTCTTTATGAGCTTTACCCAGAGAGAATCGTGCGGAAAGTGCGTTCCATGCCGAGAGGGCACAAAGCGTATGCTGGAGATTCTGGAACGCATCGTAAACGGCGAGGGAAAACTGGAAGATCTCGACACGCTCGAAGAATTGGCCTCCATGGTAAAGAACATGGCTCTGTGCGGTCTCGGAAAGAGCGCCCCGCTCCCGGTCATCAGTACCTTAAAGACGTTCCGCAAGGAGTATGAAGAGCACATCCTGGAACACAAGTGTGCGGCAAAGAGCTGCACCGCTATGAGAAAATACGTGATCAATCCCGAATTTTGCAAGGGCTGCGGAAAATGTGCGAAGAACTGTCCTGCGGGCGCGATTACCGGTGTGCGCAGGGAAGCATACCGCATCGACCCGTCCGTCTGCATCAAGTGCGATGCCTGCCGCGAAAATTGTGCTTTTGATGCGGTTTATGTTGAATATTAGGAGGGATTAGTATGGGATTTATGACAATAGACGGCAGAAAGGTTGAATTTACCGATGAGAAAAATGTCCTTTCTGTCATCCGCAACGCCGGAATCAATCTGCCTACATTATGTTACCACTCTGAGGTATCCACTTTCGGAGCCTGTCGCCTCTGCACGGTGGAAGACGACCGCGGACGCACCTTTGCCTCCTGCTCCGAGGTTCCGCGGGACGGCATGGTGATTTATACCAATTCAGGCAGAATCAAAAAATACAGAAAGCTGATTGTAGAGCTTCTGCTCTCTGCGCACTGCCGCGACTGTACGACGTGCGTAAAGAGCGGTGAATGTGTGCTTCAGGATCTGGCACACCGCATGAATATTACTTCTGTGCGCTTCCAAAACACCAGGGAACTGCGTCCTCTGGATACCTCCTCTCCTGCTCTGATCCGAGACCCGAACAAGTGTATCCTCTGCGGAGACTGCGTGCGCGCCTGCAGTGAAATCCAGGGACTTGGCGTACTCGGATTTGCATTCCGCGGCACCGACGCCATGGTAATGCCGGCATTCGACAAGAAGCTCTCTGAGACGGAGTGCGTAAGCTGCGGTCAGTGCCGCGTCTTCTGCCCCACAGGAGCCATCAGCATCAAGACGCACATGGATGAAGTCTGGGATGCGATCTCGGATCCGAATACCCGTGTAATTGCGCAGGTTGCCCCTGCGGTGCGTGTCGCAGTCGGGGACGCTTTCGGTCTTACAAAGGGCAACAGCGTCATGGGCAAGCTCGTCGCGGTTCTTCACCGCATGGGATTTGATGAGGTGTACGATACAGCATTTGCTGCAGACCTCACAATCATGGAGGAGTCAAAGGAATTTCTTGAAAGGCTCGGGGAGGGAACCTCTCTTCCGCTCTTTACTTCCTGCTGTCCGGCGTGGGTGAAGTTCCTCTGCGACCAGTATCCGGAGTATAAAGATAATCTCTCGACCTGCCGTTCCCCGCAGGGCATGTTCTCCGCAGTCATCAAGGAGTATTACCGCGGCTATGAGAAAAATCAGGGAAAGAAGACGTTTGTCGTATCCATCATGCCTTGTACGGCTAAGAAGATGGAAATTCTGCGTCCCAACAGCTTTACGAACGGGCAGCAGGATACGGATGTCGTTATCACCACCACGGAGATTATCCGCATGATCCGCAATTCCGGCATTGAATTTGCCACACTGACTCCGGAGGCATGCGATATGCCGTTTGGGTTCGGTTCCGGAGCAGGCGTTATTTTCGGAGTAACCGGAGGCGTCACTGAGGCGATGCTGCGCCGCTTTGCGGATAAGCACGACAAGGCAACTATGGACACAGTCGCTGAGGCAGGTGCAAGAGGCGAAGAGGGCATCAAGGAATTTTCTGTAACCTATAAGGGAATCCCCTTAAATATCTGCGTGGCAAGCGGCCTTGCCAACGCCCGCACTGTCATGGAGAATATCAGGAGCGGCAAAAAGCATTACCATATCGTGGAAATTATGGCATGCCGCCGCGGATGCATCATGGGCGGCGGACAGCCTCCGCGCGCCGGCTCCCGCACTAAGGCAGCGCGCAGCAAAGGGCTGTATCAGGCAGATAATGTCACAAGTATCCGCAAGGCAGACGAAAATCCGCTGATACTCTCGCTGTATGATACTGTGCTGAAGGGAAAGACGCATGAACTGCTGCATGTGGACAGTTATTGACCGCTGCTGTAAAAATGCGCCGGGGCATCTCGCTTTCGCATGCCCCGGCGCATTATTTATGCCTGTTCTGTTTTCTTTCTTTTCAGCGTCCAGAGCATCAGCACTCCGAACAGCCCTGCAAAGACCGCAATAAACTGTGAGGTTGAAAGCACTCCCACACTGCCGCGGATGAGATCACCGCGGAAAAATTCGAGGATAAATCTTCCTACACTGTAGAAAATCAGGTAAAATGCACTGATCCGCCCAGGTACCTTGTTGCGGCGCGCCAAAAAGCAAAGCACTGCAAAGTGCAGAAAATCCAGGATGCTGGAATAAATCTGCGTCGGTATCAGCGCCACGCCGTTCGGCGCAAAGCTGGAATCCGTAAATGTGATGGCCAGCGGGCACGACGTCTCTTTGCCGTAGCAGCACCCGGCAAGCAGACAGCCGATTCTCCCGAAGCCCTGCGCCAGCGCGATGGACGGCACGAGAAGATCGAGATATTCAAGAAAATGCAGCTTCTTGATTCTGCATACCAGCCATCCTGTAAAGATGCCTCCGATGATGCCCCCATACACCACAAAACCATCTGCTGTATCCAGAATCACACGGGGATCTGCGATTACCTGGTCGAAAATTGTAATCAGATACAAAATCTTGGCGCACAGAAAACCTCCTATCACGCCGATCAGCACCAGGTCAAAGACCGGCTCCGGATCCATCTGATACTTCTTTGCCCGGCGGGCTCCCACAAGATATGCGGCGATCACACCAATCGCTATCATAAGGCCGTATCCGTGGACAGTAAATTTTCCTATGGTGAATAAATCATTCTTCACGTCAAAAAAACTCCTTTCGGCTTTTTATTCCAGCTCATTATATCAGAAACTACACCTCCCCGCCACAGAATCAGGAAAAATCCAGCTTTCCTCTCACAGTAAGTCCCCAGTCTTCTGCAAGGCTGTACGCCTTCTCTACGGCATCATCCCAGATAAACCCCGGCTTGTGGCAGTCAGAGTTAATAAGAACCGGTATTCCCGCACTTTTTACTTTTTCCCAGAACATACGGTGCGGATAGGGATAACGCAGACCGTCACTGTATTCCTGCCGCCCCCTGCGGATACCGTTGGCGTTAAATTCAAGGACAATCCCGCAGGAAACTGCTGCGTTCACGATAATATCACAGGCCCGCTCGCAGTTTGCATCTGCAGGCAGGCGATTAATAAAAAACAAATCCGGATGTGCCGCGATCTTGAAATATCCGGTCTTCATGCCCTCCGCCAGACTTTTGGCGTACGCCGGGTACACCGAAGTGTCCTCTGTCTTATCAAGCAGGAATGTGTTTAGCTCTCTGCCCGACGCATCACGGTAGTAGTGCTGCCCCAAAACGAGGTATTCCATGCCAAGCCGGGTCAGCAGTTCCTCATAATACTCTGATTGCCCGGGATCGTATTCAATCTCCAGTCCGCAGCGTATGCTCAGCTTTCCCCTGAACTCCTCTCTCAGCGCCCGGATTCTCTCCACATACCCCGGCATTTCGCCGTACTCCATCCTGAGTCCGTATCTTCCGTCTTTAAAAGGCGCATGGTCGCTGAAACCAAGTTCTGTAAGACCGCAGCGCAGCGCCTCATTTACATAATCTCTCTCTTCTCCCTCTGCATGCCGGCACAATTTCGTATGCGTATGATAATTTACTCTTTCCATTTTTCATCCGTCTCTTTCTCTGTACTCTTGTAAATTCCCCGTTTACTATACCGCATTTTTTATCCGGGCGCAACAAAAGACGCCGCATGCGGCAAAGCCGCTGCGGCGCTGTCCCCCTGTTCAATGAATTCTGCTGTATCTTCCGCCTGTAAAGCTTTTCCTTCCTTTGTGTATATATAATAGTGTACTTAAAGAAGGAAATGAAAAGTCAATGTAAATTTCTACTGATTCCGCTCTGCGGGCGGCTCTTTCATATTTCCCATAGGTCCTCTTAAAATTTCACAATAAAATGAATTGTACTTTTCTCCTTCAAGTGCTATAATCGTGTGGGTTTCAGTATGAGGGAAAGGACTAGGACAAAAGATTATGAAGATCATCATTATCGGAGACGGCAAAGTCGGAAACGAGCTTGCCAAGCTGCTCTCCGAAGAGGATTATGATGTCGTTTTGATCGACAACAACGAAAAGAAGCTCAAAGAAGCCATTGACCGCATGGATATTATCTGCATCCATGGAGACGGGGCCAGCGCTGATGTGCTGATGCAGGCTGACGTCGCACATGCTGATCTGGTGATTGCCTGCACCTCCACCGATGAGTGCAACATGCTGAGCTGTCTGATCGCCCGCAGGCTTGGTGCAAAGCATACGATTGCCCGCGTGCGCAACCCGATCTACTATCAGCAGATCGACATTTTAAAACAGGATCTCCATCTGAGCATGGCGGTAAATCCTGAGCTGATTGTGGCGGAGGAGATTTCCAGACTGATTATCTTCCCCGACGCCAATAAGATTGAGACATTTGTTAAAGGACGCGTAGAACTCGTAGAGTTCCAGCCTCCTGCCGACAGCCCTATGATCGGCATGACGCTTGCTGAACTGTACACAAAATACCAGGTAAAGATCCTTGTCTGTGCTGTGGAGCACGGCGGAGATGTGGCGATTCCGGATGGAGATTACAAAATCTGCGAGAAGGATACGCTTCATATCGCCGCAGAACACCGGGAGCTCGAAAAGTTCTTCAAGCTTTTCGGTTCACGCAGGCGCGACAAGATCCGCCGCGTCATGATCTGCGGCGGCGGAAGGGTCAGCTATTACCTCGCCTCCCGCCTGATCGCCATGGGCGTTCAGGTTAAAATCATAGAACTCAGCGAGAGCCGGTGTGAACAGCTCTGCGAACTGCTTCCAAAGGCAACTGTCATTAATGGGGACGCTACGGACCACGATCTTCTGACCGAGGAGGGGCTCGCTAATGCCGATGCTTTCATCGCGCTCACCGGAATGGACGAAGAGAATATCATCATGTCGCTCTTTGCCCGCAGTCAGGATGTCGCAAAGGTCATTGTAAAGATTAATGAAGACCGAAGAGCTGCCATGATCCGCGAATTCGGCCTGGACAGCCTTGTCTCCGCAAAATCCGCAGTCGCAAACAGTATCTGGCAGTATGTGCGTGCCAGAAAGAATTCACAGAGCAGCGCCAATGTGGAGACGCTCTACAAACTTGTCGGCGGCAAGATCGAGGCATTGGAATTTATCGTAAAATCCGCATCCTCCTATACGGATATTCCGCTGAAGAATCTTCCGATCAAGCCAAATAACCTGATCGCCTGCATTGCCCGAAAGCGCAAAATTATCATTCCGAACGGTGATGATTCCATTCAGGTCGGAGACAGCGTCATTGTAGTGACAAAGGATAAGCGCATTCAGGATCTGAAGGATATTCTGAAAGTGAGGTAACCGGTAATGAATTATAGAATGATCCTTTATATCATAGGCAAGATGCTGGGAGTGGAAGGACTCGTCCTTCTGCTCCCGGCGCTCGTTGCACTCATTTACCGCGAGCCGTCTGGCATCTGGTTTATTGCCGTGTCTGCAATTCTTGGATTGATTTTCTGTCTGACAGGGCTGAAATCGCCTAAAAACCGGACTATTTATGGTAAAGAGGGCTTTGCGGTTGTAGGATTTGGATGGATTTTGTGGTCAATATTCGGAGCTCTTCCATTTACACTCTCCGGAAGTATCCCGCATTATATCGACGCATTTTTTGAGACTGTATCCGGATTTACGACAACCGGCTCCACAATTTTAACAGATATTGAATCGCTGCCAAAGGGTATTTTGTTCTGGCGCTCACTGACACACTGGATCGGAGGTATGGGTGTACTCGTGTTCGTCATGATGATTACAAACCTTCAGAAGCGTAATTCTATGTTTCTGATGCGTGCCGAAGTTCCGGGACCGGAGGCAGACAAGCTTGTACCAAAAGCCAGGGACACAGCGCGGCTTTTATACATGATGTATTTTGCACTGACCGCACTGGAGGTTATCTTTCTTATGTTCGGCGGTATGAATTTCTACGATGCGCTGACACATTCCTTCAGTACTGCAGGAACCGGAGGATTCTCCAACAGAAATCAGAGTGTTGCATACTATGACAGCGCCTATATCGACGGCGTAATCACGGTGTTTATGATTTTGTTCGGAGTCAACTTTAACCTTTATTTCCTGCTGCTCCATAAGGAGATCAAATCGGCATTTAAAAATGAAGAGGTTCGTGCATATCTGCTGATCATTGCCGGTTCAATTGCAATCATCACGCTGAATACGCTCTCCATTTACAAGCATGTACTGCACGCATTCCGCTTCGCCTCCTTCCAGGTGGCATCCGTTATCACCACAACGGGATTTTATACTGCGGATTATAACATGTGGCCTGAACTGTCCAAGACAATCCTCCTATTTATCATGTTCGTCGGTGCATGTGCCGGATCTACAGGCGGAGGCATCAAGGTCTCCAGACTTTTGATTCTTTTCAAGAGTATCCGTCAGGAGATCATCCGCATTACGCATCCAAAGGCAGTCACGCTCGTGCGCGTCAATGGAAAAACAGTCGGAAAAGAGACACAGCGCAGCGTATTTATCTACTTTATCTGCTATATTCTGGTACTTGCAGGCTCATTACTGCTCGTATCCATCAACAACTTTGACTTTGCCACATCCTTCAGTGCGGTGCTTACTACGCTGAACAACGTAGGACCCGGTATCTCGCTCGTAGGACCAGTTGAGAATTTTTCTCAATTCTCGGTGCTGTCAAAACTTGTATTCTGTGCTGATATGCTTTTGGGAAGGCTTGAAATTTTTCCGTATCTTCTTCTGCTCTCCCCGGAGCTCTGGAAAAGAAAATTTTAATGACAGGGAGGCGGTTATTCCGCCTCCCTTAAGCTTTCCACTATACTTCTTTTTCCCACCTGGCGGCAGGCGCCCAATGAGACTGCTGCTGCTGCAAATGTAACCGCCGGAAGCATAATCAGATACGGCAGTCCTGTGTATCGGTAATCAAAGCATAAAATCACATCATTAAGTACGCCGATGAGTTTCCATGCCAGCAGACTTCCTGCAGGAATGCTGACCGCTGCACAGATAAGCAAATAGTATGCGCTCTCCCAGAGGAGCATGCTGCGAAGCTGGCGTTTTGTCATCCCCACACTCTGCAGCACGGCAAATTCCTGCTTTCTGGCGATGATCCCAGTGAGCATAGAGTTGGTAAAGTTCAAAATTCCGATCAGGGCAATCACCGCACAGAGCGCGTATCCGATCACGGAAATGCTCTGAATCATTCCATAGAACTCATCTGCAAGCTTCTGGCGGGAAACATAATCCATTTCCGTGTTCTGCTGCGTCGTATAGAATTCCAGATACTCCTCAAACGCTTCCTGATCCTTCTGATCCACCTCATACGTCTTTGCTATCATCATTGCTCCGTATGCGTTTTTGAGATCCTGCAGCGGAACTACGGTGGTAAGTCCGTTAATATTCTGAAACGGCGTCGACATACTGTACGGGATATCTTCAATTACTGCCATCACCGTATATTCCCTTGCGTCCATATTCGTGTAACCGGAAAGCTTTATTCCCGCCCCGTCAGTTTTCTCATAATACTCGCTCTGCGGTGTGCGGTACTGCAGCGTGATTTTATCTCCAGGTTCATATAATGTATCACCTTTCTCCATCTGATCTGCAGTCTGCTGCTGGACAAGCACATATCCGCCCTGTGCAAATTTTTCCAGATTAATCTCACCTTTTACCGGTGTCAGATTCTTCAGAAGATTATCCGTGTAACCATATCTCATTTCCTCTATATCCAGACGGTATTTTGCAATATTCTCCGGTTTCGACTGCTCCTCCATATATTCATCTGCGCGGAGCTTTCCTTCACTGAGGAGCTCCTTATATCTCCCGTATGCATTGTCGGAAAGCTCATGCGGTACTATATTTCCCCACCAGACTTCACCGGTCTGCTCAATCCCCGGCTGGCTGTCAGCCCCCTCAAGGTATTCACCGTCAATTTCAAAGTCCGCAACAAGCGACCCAACGTTAAACAATCCTGCGTTTCCGATCTCAAAATCTCCGGCAATCCTGCTTGTCAGGTATTCTTCAATCCGAAAGCTTCCTACGGCGCTCATTACGATCTCCAGCAGAATAATACCAAGCGAAATTGAACTGATCACAACTGCTGTTTTCCGGCGGTTTCTTCCCAGATTCGCAAGTGCCATGCGCCTGATCCCGGCACTTTTTTGAGATTTTTTCTCTTTCTTTTTTATTCTATCGTTTTCCGAAAAGCGCACAGCCTCCACAGGCGACACATTTCCCGCAATTCTGGCCGGTCTCCGGCTGCTGATGCATACAGTCAGAAGAGAAAATGCGGCCCCGAATACCAGAATCCACGGGTTCAGGGAGATCTCTCCCGTTTCGGTGCCCTGTATGGTGCGAAGCGCCAGCGGCAGCAGCAGTTTTCCCGCTGCAATGCCGAACAGCAGACCTGCCGGAATGCCCGGAATACACAGAAGAAGCGCCTGTCGGTATACTATCCGCCGCAGCTGTCTCTTTGTGGCTCCAATAGTTTTCAGCTGCCCGTAGAAACGGATATCACCGACAATGGAAATCTGAAAGATATTGTAAATAATCAGATATCCCGTAATAAGAATAACTGCAAATATAAAGCAGAGAAGCGCTGCTGTTAAGGGATCGACCGACTCAGCGCGGCTCGACATATATGCCCAGTTCACTCCGTACAAAATTGTATTTTCATCCGCCGGCTGTCCGGAATCCTCAGGGATATATCCCGCATTTTCTATGATTTTCCGAATATTCTCCTCGATATTGCGTGAATTCTTAAAGAAAATATTTCCGGATACGAGTCCCGCGTGATTATTCTCCGGATGATTCCTGTCCCATCTGAGCAGTTCCTCCCAGGATGCATCGCCGCGCAGGCTCTCCCAATAGTCCTCCGACACATACAGTGTGCTTGCATGATTGACCTCACTGCCCTCGTACCATCCGCAGAGTGTAAAATCACGAGAGATTTTTTCTCCGTGAAATGTAAATTCTACATGCACCTTCTCTCCGATTTCGGCAGGAATTTCAAGCTCCTTCAGAATGATTGTATCGGTCACAAGATCATCTTTTCTCCGGGGTAATCTCCCTTCCTTCAATGATGCAAACGAATGATCAAGCTCCTCCTCATTTTTCGCCACACGGATTTCCGCCTGACGTTTTGAGAAATTTTCCGCCGTGCCAAGATAGATATTCCAGGTGCTGGACACTACCGACGGGTATTTTGATATTTTTTCGTATTGTTCCATTGTGACATTCTTCAGTCCGGCGTGCGCCCGGGTACCCACCTCCTCCATCGTCTGATTCTGGATCAGCTCCGCAATACTCATGCCCATTGAGAAAAGAGCTGTAAACAGCAGGCATGTGAGTGTTATGGCTGCAACTGCAAATATATTTCTCATGCGATTTTTTCTCATTATTCGCATTGACAATTTTTTTATAATTCCTCCGTTCGTATTTCTCATCGTCCGCCGCCTCCTCTGATTTTCCCGTCTTCTATTCGAACAATCCGGTCGCAGAGCTGCGCGAGCTCTTCATTATGCGTAATCATCACAATTGTCTGAGAATATCTCTCACCCGTAAGCCGCAACAGTCCGAGCACCTCCTGCGACGCCCTGCTGTCAAGATTCCCTGTAGGCTCGTCTGCCAAAAGGATGGCAGGCTTTGCGGCAAGGGCACGTGCGATCGCTACGCGCTGCTGCTGTCCGCCTGAGAGCTGATTGGGAAGACTGCGGCGTTTTTCTCCAATCCCGAGTGTCTGCATAACTTCCTCAATGTAGTCTCTGTCCGGCTTCTCCCCGTCAAGCTCTACGGGAAGCACGATATTTTCATAGACATTCAGTACCGGCACAAGATTATAGTTCTGAAATACAAATCCAATATTGCGCCGCCGAAAGATCGCAAGCTGTGTCTCGTCCAGCTTGAATATTTCTCTTCCATCCACAAATACCTGTCCTTCTGTGGGATAGTCCAGCCCTCCCAGCATGTGCAGCAGTGTAGACTTTCCGGAACCGCTGCTCCCCACAACTGCAGCAAATTCCCCCTGCTGAACAGACATACTCACGCCGTCCAGAGCTTTTACCATCGCCTCGCCCCTGCCGTAATATTTCTTCAGTTCAACCGTTTTTAATATCTCCATCTGTCATACCTCCTGTACTGCTCCTTTATAATGATGTCAGGTGCAAAATACCTTTTGCCACTACACTTCTGATTCCATTATACCCCAGAGATCTGACAATGACATGACAGGCATATAAAGAAATCCTGACAATATTGTCAGGATTCCAGATACTTACTGTGAACTTTTAAGTTTAAAGGAGCGGAAGAAAGAATGCAAAGCAGCTCCCCCTGCCCTGCGGATTTTCTCCGACGGTAATATATCCCTTTTCATTTCGCGCAATAAGCTGCGCCAGATAAAGTCCCAGTCCGCTGCCTTCCATATCCGAGGTGTTTTTGCCTCGGTAAAAGCGCTGAAAAATACAGTTATATTCGCTCTTGGGCACACCGGGACCGCTGTCCGTAATTTCGATTTTAACATACATTTCCAATTTATTTACCCGGATTCGGATTGTACTCCCTTCAGGAGAATATTTCACAGCATTTTCCAGAATATTCCCGATTGCTTCCGCAGTCCAATTCGGGCTGTGCACAGGAAAAACGGGAGGAAAGTCCTCCGTATCAATTTTAATTGCTCTGGAACGCGCCTGAGCGTAAATTCCGCTGATGCTGCGCGCCAGCGTTTCGTGCAGAGGCGCCGATTCACACGCAAAGGAAATCACGCCCTGCTCCAGGCGTGATGCCTTTACGAGATTTTTCATCAGCCACTGCATCTTCTTTGCCTGCTCTTCATTGCGCAAAAGAAATTCCGTCTGCTTCTCCGATTGTAATCCGCCGTTCTTAAGGATCTCCGTATTCATCACGATATTGGCTAGCGGAGTCTTGAGCTGGTGAGAGAGATCCGAGAGCAGGCGTGCCACCTCATTTTTCTCCTGACGCGCCCGCTCCTCCTGCAGCGATACTCTGCGAAGCGCGCCGATCAGCTGGCTCTCCAGCTTTGACTCCACCGTATCCCTCAGACTCTGTTCTGGAAGCGTGCCGTCTCTTTGAAATTCCTCCAGAATATGCGAAAAACGGCGCAGCTTTCTGCGATATACCGCTCCCATCAAAAGCAATGCAGCGATCGCCAGTACCGGTATCACCCAAATCATCGCACTGCCTCCCACAGATAACCGATGCCGTGAATCGTGCGGATATACCTTGGGTTTGCCGGGTCATCTCCCAACTTCTTTCTCAATCTGCGGATATTTACCTGCAGCGTATTGGCATTTACAAACTTTCCCTCATTGTCCCAGACCGCTCCCAGAATCTGATCCTGCGTCAGTACTTGTCCGGGATGTTCGAGAAAATATCTCAAAAGTCTGTATTCCGTCACGCTGCACTCCAGATCTTTGCCGTCCTTCGTGACCCGGATTCCAGACAGATCCATGCAGACCCCGCCCGCGCGAATCTCGTTTGCTTCGGCGCTCTGAGGCTGCGCTGCACGCTCCATCAACTTCTTTAAGCGCATCTTCAGCACTGCCACGGAGAAGGGTTTGGTCATGTAATCGTCTGCCCCGCTCGCCAGTCCCATCAGCTCGTCTGTCTCCATATCCCGCGCAGTGAGCATCAGGATTGGAATCTGTGAGATCCCGCGGATGCTCCGGCACAGCTCATTGCCGTCCCCGTCCGGCAGATTCAGATCCAGCACGATCCCATCGGGATTTTCCTTTCGGAACAGACAGAATCCCTCTTCCGCACTGGAGGCACACGCTGTTTCCATGCCGTCCTGCGCAAGCGCAAACGCCAGCCCGGTGCGCAGACCTTTATCATCTTCTATGATCAATACTTTCATGATTTCCTCCTTCAGCCGCTCTTCCCGTATTTATCTTACAGTCTACCACGGCTTTAGAGAATCTGCCACCGGAAAATCCATCTGTTCTCAGAACATACAAAGCAACAGCAGATTGCATCTTATGCATAATACTGCGCCTGCGTCCGGTAAAGCCCTGCATAGATTCCGTTCTGTTCCAGAAGCTCGCTGTGCGTACCCCGCTCCGCGATCTTTCCTTCGTCCAGCACCAGAATCTCGTCGCAGAACTTGCAGCTGCTCATGCGGTGCGAGATGTAAATCGAGGTACGGTCACGGACAAGCTCCTTAAAGTGTTCGTACACTTCCGCCTCCGCAAGCGGGTCAAGCGCCGCGGTCGGTTCGTCGAGGATCACAAACGGGGCGTCCTTATACAGCGCTCTGGCAAGCGCCAGCTTCTGCGCCTCGCCGCCGGAGATCTCCACGCCATCCCCTGTGTTCTTATACAGCAGCGTGTCGAGCTTATCCTC
>CALWSC010000058.1 GCA_944384105.1 uncultured Lachnospiraceae bacterium
GAGGTAGATAGGTTAGAGGTGGAAGTGCAGCAATGCATGGAGCTGACTAATACTAATCGGTCGAGGGCTTGACCTGAGCACTTGACGAGCGCGAGCGGAACGCGAAGTCGGGAGTCCGGTGCGAAGGTCGTTCGGTTGAACGAAGTGAAACTGAACTTCCTTATGGTCTTTGTTTACGAAACGGTTAAGAATGATGTTTGAGTGTATGCGGTTTTGAAGGTATAGATACCTTTGATATAGGGGATTAGTTCAATGGTAGAGCGCCGGTCTCCAAAACCGTCGATGGGGGTTCGAATCCCTCATCCCCTGTGAGCGACAGAGAAAACTCTCTGTCGCTTTTTTGATTGATTTTTACTGCCAAATATATTATAATGGCAGGCGGCAGCTTAGAGCTGAAAATATACGAATTTATGTATTGAGGAACTGCAATGGACTATAAATTATTATTAGATACAGCGGTGATGGCCGGAGAGATTATGCTGCGCAACGGGGCGGAAACGCATCGGGTTGAGGATACGGTTCGCCGAATGCTTTCTCTGTCAGGACTTTCAAAAATTGAAGTGTTTGTGATAGCGACAGGATTTATGGTCACGCTGGATAATAAAGACATGGACTCTATGACTGTGGTGCGCAGGATTGAGAGCCGCGGCACGAATCTTTTGAAGGTTCATGCGGTGAACAGTATTTCCAGAAAGTTCTGTTCCGGTCAGATGACACTGGAGGAGGCATTTCACGAGGTACGGGAGATTTACCGCACGCGTACGCAGCCGCGGCTCCAGATGGGGGCAATTGTGGCGATTACGGCGGGATTTACCGTGATGTTCGGCGGCAATGCAGCGGATATGCTCATTTCCGCCGCAACCGGAGTAATCCTGGCGGGCATGCTTCTGCTTACAAAGAAGACGGGTATGCACATGTTCATCAGCAATATCATCTGCTCTGTGGTCATTGCGGTCTGTGCCTATATCAGCACGCACTGTTTTCCGACGGGAATCCTGCCCGGAGGATTTCACCAGGAGACAATTATCGTGGGATGTATCATGCCGCTCGTTCCGGGGGCGGCTATCACAAATGCGATCCTGGATACCCTTTACGGAGATTATATATCCGGAAGCGCTAAGATGCTGGAAGCATTTCTGATCGCCTCGGCGATTGCGATCGGCATAGCGATTGGGTTGGGCGCAATGCCGATGATACTGTAAGGAGGCGGGAAAATGGCAGTAAAAATGTTTGTACAGATGATCGGTGCGTTCTTCGCGGTCTATGGCTTTGGTATGGTGCTGAACGTTCCGAAGAAATTCGTGCCGTATGCAGGAGGAGCAGGCGCTGTGGGCTGGGCGGTATATCTGGCTGTGAATCAGGCGGCGGGCTCTTTTCTGCTTTCAAATTTTGTGTCTGCGCTTGTAATCTCGCTTCTTTCACACATTATGGCGAGAATCTTTAAAGCGCCGGTTACGCTGTTTATTATCGCGGCGCTGATGACGCTTGTGCCCGGCGCCGGCATGTACCGGATTGCATATTCGGCGATACAGGGTGACTCGTCCATGACGCTGTTCTATGTAATTCAGACCTTGGAGATTGCCGGCGTGATTGCAGTAGCGGTATTTTTGACTGATACGATTTTCCGGCTGCACAGGCTGTTCAAAAAAGAGCAGAGGTAAAATGAGTGAGGGGAATAGAAAATGGATGACAGAGAGTTAGAGCGCAGACTGGAGGAACAGCTTGCGGCACTTACCGATACGTTCCAGCCGGAATCCGGGGAGGAAAAGGAAACGGAGATTGAGACGGCAATGGAGGATAAGATTGCGCTCGCGATGGAGAAGATCGTATCCGATACCGTGAGAGACATTCCTGCCCCGGAACCGCCGGCTGTTTTGGAGGTTAAGGAACAGGAAAAGACAGATGAAGAAAATAAGACCGCTATGCCGAAGCGGAAGCTTGGAAGCAAGGTTTTGTGTGCGGCGCTGGGGATTATTCTGATCGCGGGTATGGGTGCATACGGCGGTTATGCGTGGTACTGCCGTGACAGATTTTACCGCGGGACGCAGATCAATCATGTCGACTGCTCCGGGCTGACGGTTGCAGAGGCAGAGGAGCGTATTCGGGAGAATGTGGAGAAGTATGCACTGACTCTGAAGTTCCGCGGAGGCGCCAGAGAACAGATTCTGGGGACAGAGATCGGCTATCGCTATGAGCCTGACGGCAGCGTTGCGAGGCTCAAGGACAGCCAGAACCCTCTTCTGTGGATTCAAGGGCTGGTTGGAAAGAAAGAATATCAGACAGAAAGGAATATTTCGTTTGACCAGGAAAAGCTCACGCAGAGAGTCGCTGCACTGGGACCAATGCAGGCAGAGCAGCAGGCCCCGCAGAATGCGCATGTGGAATACAGAAATCCGGAATTCGTTGTTGTAGAAGAAGTTCAGGGCACGACACTCAATCCAGAGGCTGTGCAGGAGATCGTCCGGCAGGCAGTGACGGAGAGCAGGACAGAGGAGGATCTCGATGCGGCAGGCGGCTATTTAAAGCCGCAGATCCTCAGGGATGATGCAGGGCTGCAAAAAGAGCGTGACCAGCTCAACAGCCTTGTGAAGGTTTGTGTGACATATCAGACGCCGACCGGGGAGACTGTTCTGGATGGAAACACACTGAAGAACTGGCTGGTGCGCGATTCCGGGGGAAATTATGTGAAGGACGACACTGTGTTTGAGGAAAATCTGCGTGCATATGTCGCGCAGCTTGCAAACCAGGTGGATACGCTCGGAAAAGACAGGGAGTTTAAGAATGCCTATGGGGATATGATCACGGTTCCTCTGGGAAATTACGGCTGGCAGATTGACCAGGAAGAAGAGATTGACACACTTCGGAAAAATCTGAACAGCCAGGAGAGCGTCACGCGTGAGCCGGTCTATGCGAGCCGGGAGATTGCATTGGAGAACAGCGGACTGGGAGGTACCTATGTGGAGATTGATCTGACGGGACAGCATCTGTGGTTCTACCAGGATGGAAAGCAGGTCTTTGACACGGATATTGTCTCCGGAATGATGACATCCAAGCGGTATACGCCGCCGGGAACGTATACAGTTGCCTATAAGGAAAGAGACAGAATATTAAGAGGCGAGCCGGTTCCTCCGGACAATAAGCCTGCATATGAGACACCTGTAGATTTCTGGATGCCGTTTAACGGAGGCATCGGGATGCATGATGCTACATGGAATCCGTATTTCGGTGGAGAACGTTATGTGTGGAACGGATCGCACGGCTGCATTAATCTGTCATACAGTGCGGCAAAGACGATGTATGGCTATGTCGATAAGGGAACACCTGTTATCTGTTACTATACAGATGACTATAAGTCCAGAATCAGAAGATAAAAAAGGGGGCTGTGAAAAAAAGCATAGCCTAAAAACAAAGAAGGACCATGGGTTAAAAATAAGCCCAAGGTCCTTCTTTTGTGTTAAAATTAACTTGCGATGATAATTATTAACAAGTCTAATTCTAACG